>JAHHRT010000007.1 GCA_020025615.1 Oscillospiraceae bacterium
ACCTGATTACAGCCCCCAAGGTGATGGCTTTTTTTACCAAGTTGATGGAGTTGGTCCAGATGAATATGGAAGGCTGATTTCGTCCATTCGTTTGGATATGCTGGATGTGCTGGGTGACGATTTTATCGCCCAGCACATATCCCAGTGTATCGCTCAGGAGTCCAGGGAACGCCAGTACCGCCGTTATATTACAGACGCCTTATACAGCATATCCCGCAGAAACGAGATTATGACGGTCAAGTGGAGCGACCTAGACAGAGGCTGGGAGAAGCCGGAGCCTGAGCAAGATTCCGAAAAGGTCAAAGCCTATCTGCGGGCAAAACTAAACGGAGAGGAGGAAACGGATGAATCTATTTAAACTGAGCGCAACCCTTGGTCTGGACTCTTCCGAGTACGAAAAGGCGCTCGGAGACTCTTCTAAAAAGGGGCAAACTTTCGCATCTTCTGCATCCCGAAATTTTGCTGCAGTTAAGTCGGCAATTCATAGTTTAGCGCACCCTCTTTCTACGCTGTCCAGCCATATGTCCGATTTGGGCCTAAAGAGTAAGACTTCTGCGACACAGCACAAGGTTCTTTCTGACGAACTTAAAGCAGCAAAAGCAAAGGTCAAATCTCTGTCTGAGGAATATGTAAAGTCTGCAAACGAAACGGGAACCACCAGCAAAGAAACCCGTAAATTGCGGACTGAGCTGGACGAAGCTCAGAAAAGCGTTAAAGACCTGCAAGGGGAGCTTAAAAATTACCCCGGAGCGCTTGATAAAGCTAAAGGGGCTATGTCCAGCTTCGGGTCTGCTTTAGGGAAAATCGGAAAGGCCGGTGTGCGCAGCTTCGGTGCCCTGGTGAAGGGCATCGGAACCGCTGTCACGGCTGCATCCGGCGCAGTAACTGCCCTTGGCGCAATCGGCTTAAAATACAACTCCCAAATGGAAACCTACACGACCAATTTCAAGGTCATGCTGGGTAGCCAAGAGGCCGCTGTAAAGAAGGTCGAAGAGCTGAAAGCCTTTGCTGCTAAGACCCCCTTCGGCATGGAAGACCTTTCAAAGGCCACCCAAACCCTGCTGGCCTTTAACGTAGCCAACGAGGACACCAACGGCGTGCTGAAGCAGCTGGGCGACATATCCCTGGGCAATTCCCAAAAACTGGAGACCCTGACCAGGGCCTACGGCAAGATGAACGCAGCACAAAAGGTTTCACTGGAAGATATCAACATGATGATTGATTCCGGCTACAACCCGCTGCTGCAGATCCAGGAGCAGACCGGCGAAAGCATGACAGAGCTTTACGCCCGAATTTCCGACGGAAAGGTTTCCTTTGAAGAGATTCAAGGCGCGATAGCTGCCGCTACTAGCGAGGGCGGGCAGTTTTACAACGGCATGGCGGAAGCCAGCACAACCACAGCCGGTCTGATATCCACCCTTAAGGACAACGCTCAGGCTCTTGTGGGCGAGGTTTTTCTGCCCATATCTGAGGGCATGGCGCAAAAGGTGCTTCCCGGGGCAATTGGTGCCATCGACAAGCTTACAAAAGCCTTTAAATCTAACGGAATCACTGGCATGATCGATGCCGCATCTGAGATCATAACCAACGCACTGACCACATTTACGCAACGGTTGCCCGAATTTGTACAGATGGCATTCGACATAGTACACAAACTCGCATCCGGAATCCGTGACAACCTGCCTCAGATCACCGATGCAGCTATCACAACTCTTGTCACTTTTGCAGCGGGGATTGCAGACATGATTCCCGGGCTTATTGATACGGCTTTCCAGGTTGTGGAGCGGCTCGGAAATTATCTGGCAGACAATGCATCGGAGATTGTGGATGCAGCTGTTGACCTTTTTACAGCGTTTATCGACAAGTTTGTTGAGTGGCTGCCTAAATTGATTCCGCTGGCTTTTAAGATCGTGACAAAGCTCGGAGCGGCGCTGGTAAAGAGCATTCCGGAGCTACTAAAATCTGTCATCAAGCTTGGCGGGGCTATCGTGGACGGCATCAAAACCGGCATTTCTGAGGCCTGGGAGGGGCTGAAAAGCTGGTTTAACGGTATTTGGGACAGTCTGTTTGGCGGGCGAAACGTAAACGTAAACGTGAACGAAAGCCACACCACGAGCGGAAAAGCCCACGCCGGCGGACTGGCGTATGTCCCGTATAACAGCTACGCTGCAGAGCTGCACCGTGGCGAGGCAGTGCTGACAGCCCGACAGGCGGAAGACTGGCGGCGTGGTAAAAGTAATCAGGCCGGGAAAACTACCATCATCCAGAACATCTACAGCGAGGCTAAAACAGCTGCAGATCTGATGGAGGAGGCTCGGTATCAACAGGAAAGGGTGGTGCTTACAGGTGTATAGCGCTATATTTGAATCCGACAGCGGCCAGAAATACGTTTTCGGCGTTGATGGCCAGACTGTTTTTGATCTTGACGTGGGGCAGTCCGTACCAGTAAACCTCGGAACTTCTCAGGGGTTCTCCCAGATTGGTGAATCCGTCAATACCAGATCTGTCAGGGGCCGAACTATCGAAGTAAAAGGCGCAGTTTATGGCGATATTCCCTCAAAAAAGCGGGCTATGCGTGACATTATTACGCCTTTTGCTTCTGGCAGACTGGTTTTCAACGACCAGTATTATATCCGGGTTGTCGTAAAGGACCCCCCCTCTTTTAACCCTGGAAAAAGCAACGGAAAATTCATGTTGCGTTTTTTCGCCCCGTACCCTTTCTTCTCGTATTTGCAGGAGGAAAACCAGTACATCGGCGTGGTGATTCCGGCATTCCGGTTTCCCGTGAATTATTCAAAGCCTCATACTTTTGGTAAGCGTTCCGCTGACCGATACCGGAATGTGTATAACGGCGGCAACGTCCCGGTGCCGTTCCAGGCGCATCTGTCATGCAACGGCACCAGCACCAATCCCAGGCTTACCAACATGAAATCCCTCAAGGTTCTCAAGCTCAACGGGACCATGTCTGCCGGTGATGTGATCGACATTTATCGAGATAAAAACGGCGCTCTGCGGGTGGAGCTTACCAAAAGCGGTAAAACATCCGATATCATGTCCTGGGTGGACGACGATTCCGATTTATTTGAGCTGGAAGTTGGCGACAATCTGATTTCTGCGCTGGACGACGAGGACGGCGCAAGCCTGACTGTCAGATTTACGTTTTCTCCGGCGGTGGGGGCTGTGTATGAAACTTAATGCATATGACAGAAATCTGGAAAGGATTTCCACCATCGGGGATCAGTTTATTTCCTGTCTCTGGTCTGAGGGATACAACACTGTCCAGCCTTTTACACTGGAACTTGAAGCCACCGACGAGTATAAAGAAAAGATCAAGCCTGATATTTATATCGGGCGATCTGACCGGAAAACGCTCATGGTTGTAAAAACAGTACAGATCAAAGGCGGTAAAATCGTTGCCAGCGGAAAACAGGCAGCAGCCTGCCTCGATGATGTGTCGTTTATTGGCACAATCCCCGCCGGATCGGTCGTTGACAGCACCGTAAAAATCGAGTACAATAAAAGCACAAAATTCCCGCTTTTTGAGTTTGCGGCAAGCAATCTGCCGGATCGGTATCAGCACGATATCAGCCACAAATCATTTCAGCAGCTGCTGGAGCTTATGTGCCAAGACACCGACATGGGCTTTCGCACAGTACGTAACGGTAAAATGGCGGAAATCCAATTTTACAAGCCCGAAGAAAACCCGAATCTCCGTTTTTCTGAACTTTTTGGAAACCTTTCGATTGACCGGCTGCTTTTGTCTACCGAAAAGTTGAAAAACTATGCAATCGTGCTGGGAGCAGGCGAAGGTCCAAACAGAATCCGGGTCGATGTTGACCTGACTGCTGGGCATCAGCGGCGGGATCTGATAGTAGATGCCAGAAGCCTCACCCGGGACGACGCAGAAACAGAAGAATCATACCGCAAGAGGTTGAAGTCCTACGGAGCAGAAAAGCTCCTCGATCATCGCCGGACATGGGAATGTCTGTTTACCCCCCTTGCAGATGATTTCGGCATCCGGTACGATCTTGGCGACGTTCTGACCGTGCTGCTGCCAGGGTACGGGCTCAAGATCAAGGCCAGGGTTTCCCGCTTTACACAAAAAGAGCAGGGCAATAAAATCTCCACATCTATTGAGGTGGGGGATATTACAATAATGAGGTGATTATATGGTAACATACCCGATGGATAATTATTACCGGGATTACAACGCAGAAGATGCAGAGCTTTACAACTGCCCTCGGTCCAGCGGCATCTGGACCGAGGAAGATTTTCCGTACACTGTTACCGGAACAGATTCAAAAATCTATATCGGCCCTGGTTTGGGCTGGATTAGAAATGGAAAGTTCCGTGGAAAAGTGGTTGCGGAAAAATACGGAGATTCTTATAACCTCAGTGTCCCTGACCAGCATTTCCCCCGTATAGATGCGGTTGTGATTCAGTTTGACGCAAACGCCGTCAATACAGAAATTGTTATCAAATCCGGCGTTGCAAAGTCCGATCCAGAGCCCCCTGCCATTGTGCGCACGGAAGCCGTTTACGAGCTACATCTGTACCACATCTACCGAAAGCCCGGTAACCCCATCGTAAAAGCTGCGGATATCACTGACAAGCGGCTGGATCCCGAGTTTTGCGGCCTGATGGCAGATGCTGTAACTCAGATTGACACCTCGGCCATCAATCAGCAGGTGCAGGATTTTATCGCTCAGCTTCGGGCGGAAATCGCAGCCGTTAAAAATGATTCTGCCTATATGATGCGAGACGGCAGCACTGCCATGACCGGCCCGCTGGATTTGGGCGGCAACATTATCACGTCCACCCGAATTCCGGAGATCATTCCAGTAAACGACACACTTGAGAATGCGGTCCGGGATTTTGTTGTGCATAAAATGCCCTCCGTTTCCGGGGACCAGGCCGCAGTGGCAGAGGCAGTCATACAGGGAGAAGAGCTTACATTCGCTGGTAAGCCTCAGAGGTTCTGCGCAAAAATCTACAAATACGCAAAGCCTGGGGACGTATTCCCCGTTGCCGTGGTTGATGCCGTTTCGGCGGACCTTGCCACACACGTCAGGATGTCTATTATCGGAAACATCCCGATGGACTGGCGGTATGTAAACCCGCCTTTCGAGGCCAATGTCGAGTATCTCACTACTGACCGGTACGATGGCATGATTGTTTGTTGCAAGGCCGTTCCCCTGGGCAAGATCCCGTATAACACCACTGCCAGCATTCCGCATAAGATTTTCGGTGTCGAAAATGTACTGCGCTGCGTTGCATTTATGAGTAGTGGGGAGCCCGTGCCCTATTTCCGCGGAGACGAATCGGTGGAGGTCTGCGCCGATAAAACTGAGATCAGAATCCGAACAAAGGGCTTTAAATCCCAGCCTACACAGACCGCCGTAGCCCGAATCTGGTACACAAGCCGTTCTGAGAGGGAGGATTAAAATGAGTAATTCTAAACTTGTACAGTACACCCGGTTTGTTCCTGCCTGCAGTAAAATGCATAATAAGAAAAACATTAAAATTACCCCCCACCACATGGCTGGGGATCTGAGCCTGGAAACCTGCGGCAAAGTTCTTATCGACTCAAATTGCAGCACAAACTATGCCATTGATTCGGAGGGTCGAATCGGCCTCTATGTGGACGAGGGAGACCGCAGCTGGGCCTCCGACAACAAAAAAAACGATGGGCAGGCTGTTACAATTGAGGTTGCCAATGACGAGCTTGGCGGCGACTGGCACGTTTCAGACCAGGCCCTTAACGCCCTGGTTGACCTCTGCGTTGATATCTGCATCCGCAACGGCATCGACGAGCTGGTTTATACCGGCGATAAGTCCGGAAACCTCACCCGCCATAACATGTTTACAGCTACCAGCTGCCCCGGTCCCTATCTGCAGTCTAAATTCCCGTGGATTGCTGAGCAGGTCAACCAGCGGCTCAACATCAAGAGCAGCTATAGCAAGGATCTGATCGGCGATTACAAGGTGCAGGCTGTCGGTGGCCTGAATCTGCGGGCAGGAGCCTCCACCAACAACTCCGTTATCGAGACCCTGGACAATGGTTCGACTGTGTGGTTTGACGGCTACCACATCGGCAGCTGGTACCACGTAAAAACCAGATCCGGAAAAACCGGATACTGCGTAAAAGATTACCTCAAAAAGGAGCCTGATAAAATGAGCGAGCATTTTTCTGATGTTCCCAAGAAAGCCTGGTACGCCAAGTCTGTTGATTACTGCAAGGAAAACGGTCTCATGAGCGGCGTGGGCGGCGGCAAGTTTGCCCCGAACCGGCCCATGACAAGAGCGGAGGCGGCTGCGGTTTTTGCCAAGCTGCACAGCATGATTGAGGAGGGGAAAAACAAGTGAAAAATACTATGACGAATCTTCTGAAGATTAAAAGCATCGTCACGCTGCTGGTTCTCGCCGTTTTCGTGGTGCTCTCCATCCGTGGTAGCATCTCCCCGGATAACGTTATGATTATCGTATCCGCTGTGGTGTCGTTTTACTTCGGCACCCAGCACGAGAAGAAAAACGGCGGTGATGTGTAAGTGATCGAAGAGAAAGACTTATCCTTTATCACAAAGATTCTCGATAACCGATACCGCAAGGTCGAGGAATGCGACAAAATTGCCGCGAAGTCGGATGAAAGGCAGGGCATAGTGGAGGTCACTGTTGCAAAGCTGAGCACTAAACTCGACATTCTGATTTCCATTCTGGCCACCATTGCCGTGCCCATTGCTGGCGTCTGTGTAAAATATTTGTTTGGAGGTAAATAATATGGCAGACTGCAATAGCTGTAAAGCCGCCAGAGAACCCGAGAGTGTCCCGTATCTTGTCCATGAATCTGCAATGGCAAGGGCAGAACGGGCCGCAAAGCGCCTCTGGGTGGTCATCATCCTGCTGATCGTGCTCCTGGTCGGTTCAAACTGCGCTTGGATCTACTACGAAAGCCAGTTTGAAACGGTGACGACTACCGAAATCGACGCAGAACAGGACGGCAACGGTACCAATATTGTGAGTGGTGGTGATATTTATGGGGCAGAAGGTTCGCATTAAAACTACCACCAGGCGGACTCGCAAAATCGGCCCCGGCGAAATGCAGTGCAACATCTGCCACGGCACCGGAAAAGTCAAACGCCCGAAGCGAAAGAAAAGGGGGTGATCCAGTGGAAAAAGCGAATCACTCCATTCCCGACAATGCCAAGAACTCTGATGTGCTCTACCTGATCGATGAATATGTGCGGCTGGAACGTGACCGAAAAATTCTAATTGACCACTGGTTTGCCGGTTTGTCATTTGAAAGACTCGCCTCGAAATACGATATTTCCCTGACAGCCGTGAAAAAGATTGTGTACACCATCGGAGACAAAATCCTGCTGAAACTCAACTGAAAAAGCCCTAAAAGGGACCTGTAGATTTCTTTCTACAGGTCCCTTTTTTGTTTATCATATAGGCAAAGAAAGGCGGTGGTTTTAATGTTTGGAGGACAGTACTCCGGTATGCCAAATCAGACCGGTCAGGTTTATCCAGGCGGTTACATGGACCCCTACAGCGCACGTCTGGCGGCTCTTCAGCAGCCGCAAATGCAAGCTCCTCAGAATTACGATATTATTCAGGTTCACGGCGAACCTGGTGCCAGAGCGTTCAGGATGGCTCCTAACAGCCGTTGCCTTTTGCTGGATGATACGGCACCCATTGTGTGGCTGGCCCAAACAGACGGCGCAGGATACCCCACGCTGACACCGTACAGCATTACACCGTATCAGCAGGCACAGCCTGTACAGGCTAATTCCGACATTGAAAACAGATTGTCCAGATTGGAGGCGGTCATTTATGGCAAACCCGATGCTTCAGCAACTCAGCAAGCAGCCCAGCAGCCCGCAGGCGGCACCACAGCGGCCGAATAACCCTATGGAAATGATACAGCAGATCCAGCAGTTTCGGAAGTCTCTGGCAGGCCGTGACCCTCACCAGATGGTAGACCAATTGGTTCAGTCTGGCAGAATGACACCTCAGCAGAGAGACAGCCTTATGCAGCAGGCACAAGGCATCCTGTCAATGTTCCGTAGATAACGCCTCCGGGCGATATCATAAAATCTTTAGAAAGGAAGTAAAGTGATGATGGATAACTATTCTCTGTCCGATATCCGTGCAGCAGTTGACGGCAACGGCGGCATGGGCGGCTGGGGCGGCGGCGACGGCCTTATTTGGCTGGTTGTTCTGTTCCTGTTTGGCTTTGGCGGCTTCGGCGGCGGCGGCTTCGGCGGCAACCGTCAGGATGCGGTTTCCTACGAAATCCTGTCCAACCAGCATTTCAACGCCCTTTCCGGTCAGATCAACAACATCAGCGACGGCCTGTGTCAGGGCTTCTACGCTCTCAACAACAGCGTCATGGGCGAAGGCCGGGCAATCCAGACTCAGCTGGCAGGTTGCTGCTGCGACATTCAGAACGCCATTCGAGAGGAAGGCGCTGCTACCCGCAGCATGATCCAGGCTAACGAGATCCAGTCCCTGCGTGACAAGGTTACCGACCTGCAGATGCAGGCAAGCCAGTGCCGCCAGAACGAGTATCTGGTGAACAAGCTGACTCCTCCCTGCCCCGTTCCCGCATACCTGACCTGCAGCCCCTACCAGAGCTACAATCCCTGCGGTTGTGGTGGCTGTGGCAACGGCTTCTAATCTGTTCCGCTCATAGCGTGATAAAAATTGAGGGCGGATTTCTCCGCCCTCTTTTTCTTTGAAAGGAGAAAAATATGTACAACTGTAATTGCTTTAAAACCGTGAGAACCACCGCCATTGAGGCGGGAAACGATACTCTGACACTGACAATCCCTGATATGGAGCTGCGGCACGGTCAGCATATCCGTGTCTGCTTTGCTCAGACCCCTCCCGTTATCAGCACCGCCCCTGCAAAGGTTAATGTGTCTGTCAACGCCGAGAATATTCCCGTTACTCAGACCCGCATGGAGGGTGCTTGCGGTGCCCTTTCCCTGCTGTACTCCGATCAGCTGCAGAGCTGCTGCGGTCATATCAAGGCCCGGCAGTATCTGGATCTGGTATTTTCCGCGGACACAAAGACCTTTAACTACTGCGGCCCCTGCCGGTGCCTGCCCCGGGCAAATGTAGCATTTCCGCGGTTCCCCGCTCCCGCCCCCACTCCTGCCCCTGTAAGATCCGCAAGAGCTGCAGAGAAAGAAGGTGCTAAGAAGTGAAAGACCATGTAAAGGCTTATAAGGAACGGCTGGAGAAGGGCATTTGTGAATATATGGAGATGCCTATCAGCGAGCGGACGGCCAACGCTGTCCGGGCTATGCTGGAATGTCTGGAGGAAGTCGAGGACCGGATGGCCCCCACCACCTTCACCTTGATGGACGCCCAGAAGTGGGCCAGTTATATGGCCAACGACGACGGCACCATGGGTCCCCACTGGGCCATGGACCAGACCACCGCAGTGGCTGAGTCCGTCGGCGTCAAGTTCGAGCACATCTACGACTACGACTGGTGGATTGTTATGAACATGATGTGGTCTGACTACGGCAAGGCTGCAGAGAAGCACGGAGTCGGCACGCCCGAGTTCTTCGCTGACCTGTCCCGGGCCTTCCTGTTTGACAAGGACGGCCCTGGTCCCGCCGAGAAGCTGGCCGCGTACTACCACGGCGTGGTCTGCCCCGACATGGACTAAAAGAAAAGGGCAGGAGCTCAGGCCCCTGCCCTTTTCAATTTACCGGACGACCCGGTCTCCGGTTCAGGGGGTCTGTTCCCGGTGAAGTGTTGCCAGACTGCGGCATCCCAGAACGGCTCCGCCAGGTGCCCTGACCAGATCCTCCACCACGAGAAGATCCCGCCGGTCCGGTGCTGCCTGAGCGGTCAGCAGAGAAACAATGTACACGGTTCCGGGCTCCGGATCCGGAAGGTTTACCGTCCTGACCGGGGAGTTGAAGATGACCGGAATCCCATCCAGCTCGGTGACGACTTCCCGCTTCAGCTCTGCCCGGGCCACAACCCCGGAAGGCTTGAAAACTATGTCGCCCTGGTCTCGAATGATGGTGACCTCGTGAGGGGTACAGTTTACAATTTTCATTTTGTGTTTGCCTCCTCGAATTTTTAAAGGGAAACGTCGAACATATCCTCGATGACCTCCCTAGAACACACGTCATCAGAAATGAAGCGCCAGCCGCAGCTCTGGTAGTATTCAAAGTACTTTACGCGGTAGGAGTCTTCGCCTTCCTGCAGGATTTCCCATTTAGCCCCCAGGTCTTCGTCAATGATGGTTTTTACAAGCATCTTTTGTTTTCCTCCGTTCCTTTGATGTATTCATTATACCGCTAGAAAGGTACAAAGTCAAGAACTATTTTCAGAAAAAGAAAAGGAGCCCCGAAGGGCTCCAGGGACTCAGTTTCTGCTCTAAACAAGAAATAAATTCACAATGCTGCCAATATAGGCAATCGCTCCAACCGAAAGCAAAATCGCGCTTCCGATAACCTTTAAGGTCAATTCATTCAGCCGGTCACTGTCCGCGTACTTCCAATAGTTTACGTCGGCGTCCTTAGTCACCCGGTAGCATACCCCTATAGTGAATGCGAAAAAAGCGGAAGCCGCTAAAACCAAAATGACTTTAATCATGCCTTGCCTCCATTTCTGCGACCTTGTCGGCCAGCACGAGTCGCTTCTGCAGCTCGTCTGCATATTTTTGCTTTTGTTCGATCACGGACTCCTGAAGCTCTGAAATTGTAGCTATAAGCCCTGAAATTTCGGCTCGTTGCATTGCAATCGTTGTAATTTTAGCGCTCTCGGATAAGACAGCCCTACGGTTTTCCGCTTTCAGTTCCCGCAGAGACGCCTTCAGCCTTTCGTACTCCTCTTCGGAAATTGTCACACGACCTAACAGTCCCATACTTTTGCCTCCTTTAAAAATTATGGGCTGAATTAACAGCCCATTTCATACAGTGCTTCGGCCATGATCTTAGCCATGCTGCGGTCCACGCCTTCAGCCATGAACTCAGCGACCTTTTCTTCGATGATTGCCTTCTTAGCTCTGCGCTCATGGGTGCGGACGATGTGCTCGTACTCGATGGCCTGGGCCATATCCATTGCTTCTCTTGTCATCATTTTGTGTTTCCTCCGTTCCTTTGATGTATTCATTATACCGCTAAAAAGGTACAAAGTCAAGTACTTTTTAAAATAAATTTTTGAGGTGATTTTATGGTAAATCTCGAAACTGTAAACCAGGAGATCCTGGACCTGGAGAAAAAGGACACCAGCTACGCCACCTGTGAGCGGCTGGCCTGGCTGTATATCGTCAAGGACCACCTGACCCCGGAACAGCCGCGAGCGATCACCGGCAGGATGGCCGGGTCTGACTTCCTGCAGGCCGCCTCCGGTGTGGACGTGGAGGCGCTGCTGGGCGTCCTGGACGAGCACCTGCAGTCTGTCCGCATCTTATACCCCGCAGAATATAAGGCCGTGGTGGACCGCGTGCGGGCTCTGAAAGGGCCTTGACAAAATCACCCAGCGGTGGTAATATAATTATGTTTCCTGACGATACCAGGAGACACCCTTTCTTGCCCGATGTGTTGTGTCTTTACCTCCCCCTTTCTTTTGAAAATACCCCCTCTGCTATTGACCGGCAGAGGGGGTATTTTTATTCTGTTAAACCGCTGTAGTCCTTATCCCAGCCGAAGGGGTTCACCTTTGACTGGGGGAGGTGCTGCAGAGCCAGTCCATGGATCCGCAGCGTCTGAGTGTAGCTGTAGTGCATTTCCTGGGCTACCTTGTTCCAGTCGTGACCTTCAATGTACCGATACCGAAGAAGCAGCCGCTCCTGGGGGTCCTTCACCTGACCAATGGCGTCCTCGATCCGGCGCAGTTCCCGGTCCAGCTGGAGGAGCTTCTTCTGATACAGCCTGACCAGATCCTGGTGGGCCTCCACGAGGGCCTCCGTGGTCTTGTCTCCGTCGTTTACCCCGGAGGGTGTCCGTGTAAACCTCTGACGGTTTGGGCAGCTCAGGGACTGCTCCAGTGTCTGCAGGTGGTCCTGGAGCTGCCGCACCTCGGCAGCAAGGGCCCGGTAGTTTCTCAGCTCGTTTTTATCCATCGTTTTCGGCCTCCATTTCTTCGGCTCGCTGCTTTATCAGATCCGCGTTAGCCAAAGCCAAACCCAGCATGGCGTCCGCCGAGATCTCAGCCGCAAAATGTGCCTTGTCGAAGGCGTTACAGTTATAATAGCCGGTCATGTACTCGCCGTCCTGCTTCTTAAAAGCTATCAAGATCTGGGGCGGATCCAGACTGTCCAGCTTCTGCAGAAAGTCTTCCAGCCATTCAACATAGGGTCTCTCTGTAAGTTTTGCCACGCACTCACACCTCCCAGTCAAGATGTTGCCCGCAGCCGGGACAGTAGGGGTCAGGCTGCTTATTCCGCAGCCGGCGGTTGCAGGTGGGGCAGTGGTACCGGTCCTTGTGGCTGAGATCATACCCAGCCCCGTGACAGTTAAAGTACACGACCTTTTCCGGTCGGTCCTTCTTCAGCAGTTGCAGGAGCCGTGGCTTGTCCAGGGAAACATCCACCTGCTGGCAGGCCTCCAGGATCTTCCCGTCGACCCCGTCCCGGACCCGGGTGCAGATCTCGCCGGTGGTCAAAGTAATGGGCGGTTCATACATTGGGCTTCACCTTCTTTTTGCATTTATGGCCCAGGCTAGGCTTGTAGAACAGCCCGCAGTCCTCGCACTGGGTGACCGTGGTACAATAGCCCGGGTGCTGTCTGAGCCACTTCTGGGTCTCGTAGTCGTAGTGTAAAACGTCGCCTTTCTTCATAGGGCTACATCCCTCCCCAGGTTCTCAAATTCCAGCTTTTTCTTCTGAAGCTGGTTCTCATAGAAGTACCTAAGTACCTGCAGAAGCTCCGGCGTTACCTGCAGATCACAGGTAGCCTGACACCCCCGACCCATAAAAAGAAGGGCCCGGGCCTCCTGGACCTCCTTGCCTTCCTTTCTGCTCCAGAAGTTTCCCAGGCGGAGAATTGCCTGGTGCCAGGAGGGCCTAGATTTTTGGTCCTTCTCCCAGTTTTCCAGGGTTCTGTTCAGGTGAAAAAGCACGGACTCCATCTCCTGGATCTCCGCCGCCTGAGCTTGACCGGTTTTTAACTCGTCGTAGGTCATTGTCCCATCTCCTTCAATACGTCCAGCCGCAGGGCCTCAATGGCCGCGGCCTGTCCTTTGTCCTTCCGCTCCAGGGCCTTCAGGACCCGCTCGTCGTGGGTGCCCTGGAGAACCAGATGATAGATCCGGCAGACGCTGGTCTGCCCGGGCCGGTTCAATCTTTCGTTGGCCTGCTGGTAGAGCTCCAGGGACCAGGTCAGGCCGAACCAAATCAAAATATGGCCGCCGTATTGGAGATTCAACCCATGGCCGATGCTGGCTGGATGAGCAATGGCTACCGGGATCTTCCCGGCGTTCCAGTCCTTGATGTCCTGCTGGGAGTCCAGCTTCCGGCACCGGATCCGCTCCACGATGCGGTCATAGTCGTGCTGGTAGGCGTAGAGGATCAGCACCGGATCGCCGCCGGCCTGTTCCACCAGTTCCTCTAGGGCGTCCAGCTTCAGATCATGCAGCCGGTGGGTCTGGCCGTCCATGTCATAGATGGCACCGTTTGCAAACTGTAACAGTTTGTTAGTCAGGGTGGCCGCGGTGCCGGCCACGATCTCCCCGTCGTCGTCCAGGCACTCCAGCACCTTCTCTCGCTCGAAGTCCTTGTACTTCTTCAGCAGGTCGGCAGGCGGCCGGACCACGACGTCGGAGTAGATCTGCCCGGGCAGCTGCAGCACGTCGTCCTTCTTGATGCTCATACAGAGATCAGAGATCCGGCTGTATACGTCCTCCTCTGCGCCTTCCTTCGGCCGGTAGCTGTAGACCACCGGGCCGTTGCATTTTTCGGGGATCAGGTACCGGGCCCGGAAGGCGCCCAGGGTTTTCCCCAGTCGCTCGCCCTGGTCCATCAGGTAGATCTCCGGCCACAGGTCCTCCAGGCCGTTGGGCCGCGGTGTGCCGGTCAGCCCGATAAATCGTCGGATCCTTCCACGCACCCTCCGGAGAGCCTTCCAGCGCTTCGCCTGCTGGTTTTTGAAGCTGCTCAGCTCGTCCACCACTACAATGGGAAAGGGCCAGTGCTTGCCCAGCTGGTCGCAGAGCCACACCACATTCTCCCGGTTGATAACGCAGATATCGGCGCGGCCGGCGGCGATCTGGCCCAGGGCCCGCAGCCGGTCACCGGCAGAGCCCACGGCGCAGACCACCCGCAGCCGGGACAGGTGGGCCCACCCATCGGCCTCCGTGGTCCAGGTGTCCAGGGCCACGCGCTTGGGGGCGATAACCAGCACCGGGCCGGACTCCAGGTAGTCGTGGAGGATCAGGTCCAGGGCGGTCAGGGTGGTGACCGTTTTACCGGTGCCCATGCCCCAGATCAGCCCGCAGGCCGGGTGCTCAATAATCCAATCAATACCCGCCCGCTGGTGGGGGTAGGGGTTAAAAGTCTTCATCGTTGTCACCTTCAAAAGGACAGCCCCGGGTGGGCTTCCTACAGTCGTCCAAATACTCCAAATAATTGGAGACATCGTCGTGGATGGTCTGCATCATGTCCAAATCCGGGTCCCCGTAGGTCAGCTCCCCCTGGCAGCAATAGGGCCACGGTGCCCCCACCAGTTCGCCGTAGGGCACCCGCCGCCCCCGGAAGGGCTCCAGCTCTTTTTCCAGGGTGGCCTTGGTCAGCTTTAACAGTAGGGCCAAAAAACCCGACCGGAGCCTTTCAACAATCTTTTTCATCTTCGGATTCCTCCTGCACATACCATTTTCGGCACTGGCCGCGTTTTGCCAAATAACAGACCTTGTGAAAATAACTCATTGTCACACCCATGGCCTTAGCGCACTCCTGGGAAGTGCCGTCTATCATAACCGGCAAATCGGTGTAATTGTTGTACACCGTCCAGCGCTTCGACTCAGCCATCGGTCATCCCTTCTTCTTTCAGGGTGTGGTCGTCCAGCTCGGGGTGGTGCTTCATTGTCCAGGCGCAGCACAGCAGATTCCACACGAAGGCCCGGTCGTGGGGCTCGTCTGTATCCCCCCGAAGCCATTTCAGATAGTGCCGGACCGCCGAGTCGATGTAGGAATGAATCGGGATCCCCTTCTGCCAGTTATTGGGGCCGTACTTCTTCGCGCCTTCCTCGAAGTGTTTGGACACCTCCAGAATCATGGTCCGGGTATCTCGCCACCTAGACTCGTTGAACGTATCCATGGCTTGGAAGAGGTAGGCCACGTCTCCGCTTTCCTGGAAGATACAAAGCTGCAGTAGAATCTGGTTCGGGGCGCCTTCCTCGGTGAGATAGTATGCCAGCACGTCCAGGGGCATGAGATCACAGCGACCCTTGCCTTCCTTGCAATCCCTGACTGCGCCGGTGCTGTACTCGGTGCGCTCGCCGCTGTCCAGGATCTTGGGCTTTTCTGGATCGCCCTTCTTGGCTTCTACGGGGATCATATTAACCATGTCCACCCAGAAGCTTCCCACGGTTTCTTCCGATTCCCCTGCAATCGTCACCCGGCAGGTCCGCCTTTCAGTCCAGCAGTCCAGAATTTCCATAACCGTTCCCAGCGGGAGTTTCCAATGCACATAGACCCCTGCGCTCAGGGTTACCTTGTCCCCCACTTCAAACATATCCATCCTCCGTTTCTTCCAGTATCATGCTGATTTCAATTTCCAGGGCTTTCAGCTCCTCGTGGTTTTTAATCCACCGGTGACAAAAGCCCAGCTTTTCCAGGGTCTTACACCACCATTCCTGCCGCTTGGCCCGCTCTCCACCTTGGGGTCGTTTCAGCTCCACGAAGATGAGGTGACCGCCGGGCAGCAGACAGATCCGATCAGGCACCCCGGCAAATCCGGGGCACACCCATTTCAGGCACAGGCCGCCGTGGCGGGAGATCATCCGCCGGAGGGCTTTCTCTATGTCCTTTTCAAGAGGGGTCATGCTCGATTCCCTCCCCGTTCGGTGAAGGTTTCATCTGGTTCTCGTAGGCTTCATCGATCCAGAGAATCACTCGGCCTGCTCGCAGTGACCGTGGGACGTTTATGATTCTCTGGTTACTGGGGCCCCGGAACCGGAGGCTCAGATCCTTTAGGCTCTCCACGAACCGACCGTCGACCACCACGTCCAGATACTTCATGACCGGGGCGGCCATAACCTCCTCGAAGGTGTAGCCGGTGTACAGCCAGATGGTCTTCTCAGGGTACTGGGCTTTCACGAACTCGCAGATGGCCAGCACGGCGGGCTGGTTCTCCGGCTCCATGGGATCTCCTCCCAGGAAGGTCAGACCCTTGATGTGCTTAGGATGTAACGCCCTCAGCAGCTCCTCCAGGGTCCTGGTGGTGAACTCTTCCCCATAGTCGAAAGACCATGTCTCCGGCTGGAAGCAGCCGGGGCAGTGGTTCCTGCAGCCTGAGACGAACAGCGACACCCTTACACCCGGGCCGTCTGCAACGTCTATGGGCTTAATCATTCCATAGTGCATACCTATCTCCCAGCCTTTCTACGCGGTGTGTGCCCGACCAACTCGTCCAGGGATACCCCGAGCGCATCTGCCAAACAAACGGCGTTGAACAGCCCCGGCTCTACCCCGCTGTTTTCGTAGGCGCCCAGCAGGGACTGACTGATTCCTGTCAAGTCAGACAACTGTTTTTTGGTCAGCTTTCGATCTGTTCTCAGTTCGGCCAGTTTTACTGCGAAAGTCATGGTCAATCCTCCTCGTCGTTCAGGATCTTAACCAGCGCGTGGATCCCCCGCCGACTGGTTTCTCCCTGAATTTTTCCGGTGCCTGCATAAAACTGGAACAGCTTGTCGTCCGACTTCCGGCGGCAATGGAAATGCCCGGTCTGAACGTTTTTCAGCTCGTACTCGATGCCGGCAGCCTCCAGCTGTTTGATGGCATAGGCCACCCGGTCTGGAGTTTTGGCTACCCGTTCCCGGTGCTGCTGTTCTGCGAAAAGATGGTAGCCTCCGTCGAAGGACTCCTCGGGGCGCTCCTCGCGTTCTTTCCGGTTCATGGTCAGCCCTCCTTGTCCAGCTCCCGGCAGGCGTCCAGACACAACTGCCGGACGTAGGTCAACCGGCGCTTAATACTGGTGGGGCTGTCCTTCTGGTCTCGGTAGCAGTGAGTGCTGCGGGATAGCTCCAGACGGACTCCAGACTCGGCGGCGTCCTTCAGGACGTCCATGGCCAGCATCAGCTTCTTATTCGCTTTCATAGTGTTGCTTCCTCCTTTATGTGGTTATACCGGTATAATACCATCATACCGGTATAATGTCAAGTGTGGGTTTTTGATTCCTGGAATTTTTCACAGCTTGAAACATAGGGACAGTATACCGGACTCATGCCGAGGTAATAGCAGGAACAGACGGAAGCAGGGGCGGAGTAGTGAATGCACTTTTCACAAGCCCCGGACTGATAGGGTCTTTCTATCTTCACAGTGAAACCTCCTCATATCCCACTTCCATTGCCCAGACGGGGCAACGGCGGGGGCGCTTTCCGGTTCCGCTTACGTCCAGCCACCAGCAGCCGGCGCGGGCCTGTCCATCTTCGTCCACGCCACAGCCGAACCAGACCTCCGCTTTAAAGGGTTCGTATGGATCATACCCGGTTTCGTTCCGGCACATCTGGATGGCTTCCTCTTTCGTGAATTTATCCCGGTTTACTGCGAAGTATTGGGTATCCCCGTAGAAGCTGCCGGATGTGAATTTGCTCTTCTTCCCGTCCATGGGTCAGCCCTCCCGTTTAAAATATCTCTGACGCCCGTAGGGCTTGGCGGAGATCTTCAGGTTTCCCTGGTGCTTCCAGCCGGGGATCTGCCGCATAATAGCCTGCACCTCCTGGGTGGCGTATCTGTCCACCCGGTCGGGGTTCTGACCCAGAGCCTCTGCCCAGATCTCCATACTGCAGACGGTCTCTCGCTGTACCTTGCCGTCCTGCTTACTCTCCAGCCAGGACCGGCGGTCAAAGGTGTCCATGTCTTCCCAGTTCTCAGGCAGCAACCGGTCGAGGTAATCGGCCACAATACCGATCTTGGGGTTCTCCTCTTCGTAGCTGGCCTGGACTTCCCGGGCGTAGTCTTCCAGAGCCGGGGACAGATACAGCTTTTCCCCGTCCTTGTAGTAGCTCACGGCCTCGCCCCAGATCTGCTTCACCATCTCCGGGGTCAGCTCTTCCCACATATCATGGCGCGGGGTGTTGGGGGTATCCACGACCCAGAAACGCCGGTTTCCGGTGGTGTCTCTCAGGAACTGGCTTTCGTTGGTGGTGCCGATGAAAATACATTGCCGGGGGAACTCCTGCAGCCGGCGACCGTAGGCAGGGCGGAACCGGTCCACCTGCTTGGAGATGTACAGCTTTATGGTCTCTGCCTCTGCTTTCCGCATACCAGCCAGCTCGCCCACTTCCATGATCCAGACGCCCTGCACCTGCTCGTAGGCGTCCTTCCCTTGCATAGTGGTGAAGCTATCGGAAAACCATTCTCCGCCCAGCTTGGCAATGATGGTGGACTTGCCCAGACCCTGGTCGCCCCGGAGGGTCAGCATATAGTCAAACTTGCAGCCGGGCCGGTAGATCCGGGCCACCGCTGCCACCAGGGACTTCCGGGTGACTGCGCGGGTGTAGACGTTGTCCTCCGCGCCCAGATAATCGATCAGCAGGGTCTCCAGCCTCGGGGTGCCATCCCACTGGCAGCTGTCCAGGTAGGCCCGGACAGGGTGGAATTTGTGGGCCATGGCCACGACGTTGACCCCGTCGAAGATCTTGTCCTTTCCGCTGACACCGTAAACCCGTTCCAGATAATACCGGAGGTCGGCGTCGTCAGCGTCCACCCATTGACTCTCGCCGGAGACCTTTCGCCAGGGCAGATCCTTGACGGCCACAATGTTATGGCTTAACTCGTTGTAGGCCAGACGGCCAGCCAGAGACGGGTCACCGTTCAGGATGATGACCACATTCTCGATGGTAGAGGCTATCGCGCCCTTGTCAGTGATCCGGAGCTTTGTCTTCCAGTCCTCGGGATCCTCAGCGGGCGGCAGGTCGGAGAAATCATCCCGGGCTTCGGTTATCTTGTCCGTTACAATCTGAGCCTTCACCCGCTCGTCTGCGGCCGCCAGAGCCGACATGGCTTTATAGCTGGGCCGCTGGGAGACAGGGGTGCCGGGTTCGATCTCGCGATCCATCTCGTGAAATTTATAGATTCTCACGAGATCCCAGGCGTTGCACAGCTGCATGGACGCGGGATCGGTGCCGTGATGGCTGTAGCTGAATTTGTCGTCATACACGACCACACCGGCCGCCGTGGAGCCTTCGGTGTAGGTGTACCGACCATCTCCGCAGGGCTGATACTCCGGGACGAACTGCTCGATGGCCTCGCTGATAGAATAGGCCCGGC
The DNA here is from genome assembly GCA_020025615.1 of Oscillospiraceae bacterium. Taxonomy (GTDB): domain Bacteria; phylum Bacillota; class Clostridia; order Oscillospirales; family Oscillospiraceae; genus Faecousia. The sequence goes on from JAHHRT010000007.1 coordinate 19,460, forward strand.
AGAAGGCACCGATCAGACCGGGCTTTTCTGTGGGGTCCTGCTGCTTGGCTGCTGTCCGCTTTATGACGTCAGCCACCCGTGAGGACATCGGCCAGGAGCTGACGTCGTGCCAGTCGTGGTAGCGGCTCAGGACCATGTCAGGGTCCAGGAAGGGGCCGTCTATATAGTCGAAGACGTACTGGCCATCCTGGGAAACACTGGGCCAGTACATCATCCGCTGCGGCTGATAACTGGTGTCGTCGAACTGCTCGATGTCCAGATCTGCAGCAATCCTTCGGCCGATGGCCTGATATTCCTCCGGGTCCACGTTCCGGGACAGGGGGATGACCAGGCGTAGGCGGGGCTTCTCCGGGGTGTGTTTGTGGGTGGAATAGACCGCGGCAGCGTATCCCATGAAGGCCAAATCCTCCCAAAGCTCCAGGCCGGGCTTGGCGAAGTCAGCGTCCAGACAGATAACAGACCGGTGGCGGATGTCGGACCGGCTGCCGTTGTTGCAGTAGCCGCCGACAAAACCGCCCACGTCCTTGATCTCGGACTGCTGGGCTCTACCCATAACCTTGTACTCTGCCATGGTCTCGGGCGTTCTGGTCTCACGCTGCAGGCGTTCCAAAAGCTCAGACCACCGCAGCTCCTTGTTCTTCCAGGTCTTCGTCTTCCTGGAATTTCCCACCGCTATATCCAGCGGCTTGTCGTTTTGTAAAACCATGTTACACCCTCCGCCTTTTAATCTTTCATGTAGAATTTAGTGCAGTACCCGTCCGCATTGAGGATCAGCCCCGGGGCCCAGTCGATAGGCTGGCCCATGATCGCGGCCATGTCCTCCCAGCGGGACCCTTCCGGCTGTTCCGCTATGATTTCGTCGTGGACGTGGAAACAGATGTTATAGCCGGCGGCGTCCAGTCGCAACATGGCGACGGCCAGGCAGTCCCGGGCGTAGGCCTGGACGATATTCTCGACCAGCTTACCGCCCCAGGTTTCCTTGCGGACCCACTTCGCCGAGTCGCCGGCCTTTCCCATGTAGGTGATGGACCCGTCTGGATCCAGCTGAGCGCCCCAGTAGGTCAGCCAGCGACCAGAAGGAAGCCTGCAGCGGAGTCCGTCCCGGTCTTTCCGGTACACGACACCGCATTTAAGTTTAGCAGATCGGCCGGGATTCTGCAAGGCCTTAACGGCTGCATTTTCGGCTTCTCGCCAGAATCGGGGGATCTCCGGAGACGCCGCCCGCCAGTGGGTGACGATCTCCTGCATCTCCGGCTCGCTCAGTCCCATCTTGTCAGCGCCGAAGGCCTTCAGAGCTCCGATGCCTCCGCCGTAGCCCAGAGCCAGCTCTGCAATCTTGCCCTTCTGCCGGAGGTGCCCGTTTACTCCATGCTTTACCACAGGGACATGGAACATCTGGGAGGCAGACGCGCAGTAAATATCGCCGTTTTTGGCGAAGACTTCCCGGCGCCAGCTGCAGTTGGCCAGGTAGGCCGTCACGCGGGCCTCTATGGCCGAATAGTCAGCCACCAGGAAAGTGTGCCCGGGCTTAGCAATCAGGGCGGTGCGGATCAGCTGGGACAGCGTATCGGACAGGCTGGGGTATATCAGCTCCAGGGTCTCCAGATCCCGCTGCCGAACCAGCTCCCGGGGGTACTCGATTCCCTCCAGATGATTCTGGGGAAGGTTCTGCAGCTGCACCAGACGACCAGCCCAGCGGCCGGTCCGGCCAGCTCCGTAGTATTGGGTGATTCCTCGGACCCGGTCGCCAGCGCCGGCAGCGGCCAGCATGGTCTTATACTTGGCGGTGCTGGCCTTGCCCAGCAGCTGCCGCAGCTCTAAGACCCGACGGATGATCGGGTCCGTGGTACGGCTGAGAAGATCGGCCACCGCTGCCTTGTCCAGGGACTCGGTAACAATTCCCCGCTCAGCCAGCCAGCCCTTCAGCTGAACCACAGACTTGGGGTTCTCCAGCCCGGTGAGCTTTTGCATTTCTGCCAAATAGGTGGCCGCGTTGGTATCGTCCAGGTACACTGCAGACCGGGCCAGCTCCAGGTCCACCATGGCGCCCCGTTCATTTATCCGGGCATCACAGCAGAAGACCCGGCGCTCGAAGGGCGTCACCTTGTAGTATTCTAACAGGTGGTGGATCTCCCGCATGGCTTCCACGTCTCGGCGACAATACCTCTTGAAGGTCTGCCACTTCTCCGGGGCGTGCCCGGGAAGGTTCCGAGTCCGACCGCCGTTGGCTTTTGTGGGCTTGCAGGGCTTGCAGAAATAGTTGATAAGGGCTTTACCCTCTTTCATCTTCTTCTGAACAATGCCCAGAGCCTCACCAGCTGCGTCCAGGCTCATGGGTAGACCGTTATAGGCGCATAGGATCATAGTGTCCTCCCATTGCTCAGGGGGCATATAGTGGCCGGTGTACTTGTGGAAGGACGTCCGCTCGAACACGCAGTTATGAGCGACCTTGGCGTCCTCGGGGTTCTGCAGGGATTGGATCACCTCGCCCAGCCGGCGCTTCAGCTCCTGGGGCTCCAGGTCGTTGAGGAAAGGCTCAGAAAGCAGATCTAGCTCCTGGACCGGATCATCGTCCCAGGCGTAGGCAATCAGCAGAATCTCGAAGGCCGGGGACTCTATGTATTTAAAGGCCCCGGCCTTCTTGATGTCCACATCCGAAAAGGTCTCAATATCGATCCAGAGCTTCCGATGTGTTGCTGCCTCCATAGCTTAGCCCAGGAATTCGTCGCCGGCGTCGGGGTCGGTGTAGCCGTCGTCGAAGTCGTCGGCACTGCCCACGGTGCCGAAGGGCTCGCCGTCGCTCAGCTTCTGGATGGCCAGCAGACCGCAGCCGACGCCCTTCTTCCGGTTGTTGTAGCCGTAGAAGTTGATAGACGCGCGACCGTAGCAGCCGGAGTAAACCTCGGCAGGGTCGGTGACGTCGTTCTTGAAGGCATCCACCACGACGGGCTTCTGTGTGCTGGAGGTGGCGATCACATAGCAGCCCTTGCACTCGGGGCCGTAGGGCTCACCAGAGGAAGGCTTCACACCGTCGCCGTCGTGGATGGGGTCGATGGGCTGAGCGGGAAGGGCCTGGGCGCCGTTCTTCTTCCGGAAGGCATCAGCGGCTTCCTTGATGGCCGCGCGGATCTTCTGGACCGTGGCGGTGTCGTTCTTGGGGATCAGCAAGGTGACGGAATACTTGGGGGTGTCACCGTCATTCACAGCCTTGGGCTCAAACAGCTGGCAGTAGGACAGGCGGACCTTACCGGTTACAACTTTAGTAGACATAATAGAAAACTCCTTTTTGTTATAAATTTCAAAATAATGGTCTTGCAGATACTCGCAGCCCATGGACATATCAGTCGAAGTCCTTCATGGCCTCGGCCTTCCGGTCGAGCGGGGGACGCTTATCAGATGCAGGTACCACAGTGGGGGCGCCGGGGGAGCGGGTGACGTGGTCGGCCAGAAGCTCGGCGACCACCTTCTTACCGATGGCCTTGTCCATCTGGCTGGGGCTCAACAGCTTGGTCTCGGTGACCTCGCCGGTCTTGTAGCCCCTCTCCAGCAGGACTCCGTAGACCTTGTCGTCATCGTCCCACTTCCGGTTCCCCTGCTTACCCTCGACCACCTTGTAGCCGGGGACTTCCTGACCATCCAGCAGAGACATGAGGGCGCGATCCTTCACGGCCTTCAGCCAGGCGGTGATCATGTCGGCCTTCTGGAGGATAGCAGCCACCTGGAATGGTGCGAGGCAGGGTACCTCGGTCTTGCCCCCGTTATCGTCGAAGACCTTGGAACAGGTGCGGGCCAGGGTGGGGCAATCACCAGCATGGGGGCACCAGCGGCAGTGGTCTCCTGCGACGTGCCGGCCCTTGCCCTCTGCGGCCTTCAGGGCCACCGGCTTGATGGTTTCGCCCCAGGCCTCCAGCTTCGCCCGGCTCAGCTCCTCGGTGGAGATGTTGCCGATCCGGGGCTGGAAGATGTGGGTCTGAACGGTGTCCACGTCGTAGATCATGCCGAACTCATTCAGGGCACCCAGTGCATAAAGCCGCATTTGGGGATTCTCCACAGCGGAGACCTCCACGCCCTTGCCGTACTTGTAGTCGATGATGTGCAGGGTGTTTCTCTGGATGATGATACAGTCACCGGTGCCGAAGCCGTTGGGCACCCAGGGGGAAAAGTCCAGCCGCTGCTCCAGCAGCAGGGTGGCGTCCGGGTCGGTGATCTGCTCCTGAATGTAGTCCCGGTAGGCCTCGGCACAGCGGATCATTTCCGCGGTTACCTCGGGGTCTGTCTCCTGCAGGGTGTCGTACTTGACCTCCCGCAGAGTTGTACAGGCGCTGGCCACCATCTCAGCCACTTCATGGGCCTTGGTGCCTTCCCGGGTGAATGTTGTCTCCTTGTTGGGGTACATGGCCGCAGCTACAGCCGAGGGCGGACACTTCAGCCACCGGGCTGCGCTGGAAGCGCTCAGCAGGGCGTGGGCTCTGCTCTTGTGATCGTTCAGTTCTTCAGGCATCAGTGTTTCCTCCGTTCTGTTTCTCGTCGTTCAGGGCATTCTCAGCCGCGTCTCTGGTCGGGTAGCAATCCCGGGCTCGGAACACTCCGATTTCCCCGAGGAGGTCATCCTCCTCAGTCTCCTGGATCAAATACTCCAGGGTCTCGTCTGCTTCGGTCATATCGTTGATAAAGCTACAGGCCAGTACGGCTTCTCCGGTTTTAGCCAAAAACATATAACCGGTAAAGTCCATGGGGTAGCCCACCTCGTCGCGTTCCACGACCCAGACCTCGTCGCCGGTGCTCACAGGTTCGGGCGCGTTGGGGATCTTAAAAGTTTCGGCCATCAGGGTTTCCTCCATTCATACCAGGCCCGCGCAACGGCAGCCGCGGCGGCAGTCAGATTGACGATCAGGCACAGGCGGCCGGAGACGTCGCCGGCCTCGTGCATGGTCAGCATAAGCACCATAGCGGCGGCCAGGGTCAGACCGGCCTTTGCGGTGGATCTCAGCCGCTCCTCGGTGTTGGTGATGACCACGTCGTCCTGCCGGCCTTCCTGGTGGACGGCCATCTGGTGGGATACGTCCTTAAACAGGCCAGGCCGGAAGTGGTTGATCTCGGCGGTCTGCCGGTCAAACTCGATCATTTCCATCTGAGTCATTTCACCAGCTCCTCCAGCCTCCGCAGGACCTCGGCCCGCTTGTCTTCGGGAATGGCGCTCACACACTTAGCGTAACCCTTGACCACGGCCTGGATGTTTGCCTTCTTGGCGGGGTTATCCACGCACATGGCGACGATCTTCTTCTGGAACTCAGCCAGAGGGATGGGCGCAGGATCAGCCGGTTCGGGGGCCTCGGTGGCGGGCTCAGTGGGCAGATCCAGAGGGGCGTCGCCGTGCTGGACCGGCTCCTCCACGGGAAGCTCTGCGGGCTGCTGGTGGGTTGCGGTGACCTGGGCAGGTTCTGCCGGCGCGATCTGGACAGGTGCATTTTTCAGGGCCTCCAGCTGCTCGGGCTTCAGGTCGGTGGTGGGGGTCATCTTGACCGAGAGTGCATCGGGCAGGGTCTCGGCCTCGGGGGCCAGCTTGTTGACCGCAATATTAGTGCGGGCCAGGTTACGGTTAAAGGCTCCCAGCTCCTTCAGAAGCTGGTCGAAGCGCTTCCGGTCCTCCGGATCCAGCGCAACGGTGACGTTGATGGGGAAAGAATTCATTGTGTTTTACCTCCTTAAAAATTTAGAAAATGAACTGCTCGGGTTTTTCGAGCTCCAGGATATCCTCGACCCTGCAGTCGAGAGCCTGAGCAATCCTGACGACGGTTTCGGCGGCGGCCTTGTTGATGTTCATGGAGCCCTGCTCGTAGTGCTGCAGGGTCCGGACACTCAGGCCGTCCACCTTCTCGACAAGCTGGGACTGGCTGAGGCCAGCCGCCTGCCGGCGCTGCTGTAATCGCTTCACTGTATCACCTCCTTCGGTCTACACGGGCATTATACCGCTAAATTGCTATACAGTCAAGCGGGCATAATGCCCAAAAGTATACCGTTAAAATTGGGGATTTTTGGACTTGACAGCCGCGGGCAGCTCCCGGGCCTCGAAGCGCCACCTTGTCTTCTTGTTGTCTCCGATCTGGGAAACCAGCCGGGCCCAGGCCAAATCCGGGGAACTTTCGCGGACCCCAGGAAGAAATCGACCCGCGCAGCCGTCCCAGATCCCGTACTTCTTTTCGGGGTCCTTCTTTTTCAGGCCCAGGTCGATGGGTGGTCGTCTGGTGAAGGTGTCGCACTCGCCCTCCTGGTTAATTCCGACATAGGAAGCCCGGGAACAATACCCGTCTTCGTTATAAATACAATAATCAGCCGCGCATCTCATAGTTTTAGCTCCTTTCAAAATTAAGGGCCCCGAGGGGCCCAGGGTTTTCAGTTACTCAGCCCGAAGGGTGGGGCACATGGAATATACGCCCAGCGGGTGGACGATCTCGCAGCCGCACCACTCGGATTCCCGGCGGCAGATCCGGCAGCGCTTGGTCTGCTTGCCGTCGGACAGGGTGACGGTCTGAGCGGTGCGGGCGGTGACCTCATAGGTCCAGGTGCATTCCTGGTTGCAGGGGCTGTGCATGGTGTAGGTTTTTCCGATCTCGAATTTTTTCATTGTGTTTTCCTCCTTAGTTGTTTTCCCGGGTGGCAGCTGCGAAGGCCTCCAGAGCTGCGCGGGCAGCCCTGTGGGCTTCCTTCAGTTCGGGGTTCTGATTCTTGGCGTAGAAGAGGGCCTCCTCGGCCTGAGCCAGCAGATCTGCGATTTCCTGATTAGTCATTGTGTTTTCCTCCGTTCCTTTGATAGCACTATTATACCGCTAAACCGGCATAATGTCAAGAACTATTTTCAAGAAAAAAAAAAGAATAGCAGCCTAAAATGACTGCTATTCCTAAATGAAGCCTATTTAAGCTGCTTTTACAGCATCCAGTCTTCCAGGGGTTCTTCTAAGTCCAGACAGCCCCGGATCAGATGGGTGATAACTTCAACGGTCCAGCCATTTCCCAGCATCTTCTTGGCCTGGGTGGCAGAGGTGCAGCTGAAATCATACCATTCCGGCACGGTCTGAAGTCTCATGCACTCGGTCACAGTCAAGGGACGGATGATCCAGTACCCGTCCACTAGCTTCATGGGGTAGGTCTTGCCCTTGATGGTGATCTGACCGTCCCAGACAGGGTAGATGGCATAGGTCTTTCCATCGGCTCCGGAGACTGCCCTGGTGGGAATCCCATTCTTGTCCCACTCTACTGGGACAGCATACAGATAGACGGGTTCAGCAATCTGGTTATCCTTTGCCACCGTGGAAAGGGTGTTAGTCTTCCCGTCGGGGCGAGGCTGCAGTACACACATTTCCCGGAAACCGTGGTGGACTTCTCCGGCTTCGTACTGTTTCCGAACTGCCTTTCCTTCCTCAGTTCTCTCATACCGGAAACAAACAGGCTCAGCAATCGAGTTATCCTTTGCCACCGTGGTGAGACAGTTGGTTTTCTGGGGATTTTCATTTGCCTCATACCGCTGAATATATTCTAAGCTAGGGTTACAATCATCACGGTGACCCTCTTCATTGATTCTACGACCCACCATTCGACCAGCCACGGGCATAGCATACAGCCCGGAGGCACTGCCCAGTCCTCCGCCTGTGGAGACTGTTATCCCCTTCCCATCTACCGGATACACCCTGCAGCCCTGCTGACTTCTGAGCTCTCCGTCAGGCCGGGGCATCAGACCCACCCTAGTGGGGTCACCCACCGGAACCGCATAAAGCCCAGTTTTTGCACCACCGCCTCCGGCGTTGGCTACCTGATTCACAGACTTTCCTTCTGAAGAGTACACCCGGTTAGCCTGTCCGGCTTTCAGAGCGCCATCTGGGGAGGGCATACATCCCACCCGAACTGGTTCAGCCACACCGGTGGAAGGATAGCCCCCATTTGTCACAAAATTAGCCAGTCCATTCTTGGCATACTGAGCCTCTAGGGTGTGGGCTTTGCCCCCATCAGATGCATTGACTGAAAAATAGTCCAGGATGTCCCTCAACAGAATGCCCCGATCTTCCGGCTGCTGGATGTTCACCTTGGAATAGGAACCATCATCATTTCTCCTGCCCACCCAGTAGAATCTCTGACGGTTCTGAGCAGAAACCAGCGCGCTATTGATGCAGATCTCCTCAAAACCGAAGGCCCCACGGATACTGTCTCGGATGGCTTTACTCATGGACTTATTGTTCTCATAGATGAAGTACCGAGGCTTCGCTTCATGCAGTGCCCGGACATACTGGCAGAACAGGTCCCAGCCAATACCGCTTGCTGTGGTCTCCCGGTGTTCTGTCTGGGCTATAGACCAATAAGTGCAGGGGCTACCACCAACCAGGAAGTCAAAGCCCCGGTACTGGGTGAAGTCACCCTGAAAGACGTCACCCTTGTGCTCAATCAAGGGGAAATTATGGCTGGAGGTCTGGATCGCGTACTTGTCCACCTCATAAGCCACATACCTCTCCACCTCAACACCTGCACCCAGCATGGCCAGCATACCGCAGGCCATGCCATCATAAAGTGATAAGATCTTCATACCATACTCCTTTCAGTTTACAGCAGCCAATCATCCTCTACAGAGGTCAGCTGGGGAATTTGGGAAAATATCCAGGCAATGACGTCCACAGTCCAGCCATTTCCCACAGCCGCATAACGGGCACTCATAGGGACTCCAGCTGTATAATTGTCAGGAAGAGTCTGGGCTCTCTCATATTCCACTGGGCTGGGGCGATAATACTGCCCGTTAGGATACTGAATATTGGTGGCGCCGGTATTGCTGATCTGTTGTTCGCACAGACAGCATCTCATTTCCTCATCCAGCGTCCGGATGTGGTCCCATGCCTTTTTATATGCCAAAGTACCCGGGCGCTTTTTATGTATTCTTTCGGTGATGTTGTGCTCCTGCTTGGCTTCTTCCGGTTCCATAATGTCTCTCAGCTTCAGGCCCTTGGGGACTGGTAGCCTGCCCAGTGGGAAGTTGGTCCAATACAGGCGCTTCCGATCCTGGCAAGAAAAAATATTGCTGTTGATGTACACTGGCTTCACTCCCAGAATCTCAGAAATTTTATCCCGGTTCTGTTTGGTCATGGAGTAATTATTCTCCAGCAGGAACCAGTGGGGTTTAGCTTCTTCCAGAGCCCGCACATACTCGTAAAACAGCCGGCTCTTGACACCCTTCAGCCCTTCCTTGCTACCACAGCTGCAGAGATCCTGACAGGGAGATCCACCGATCAGTAGGTCAAATCCCTGATACTCTGTGAAGTCTGCCGTGCATACATCTCCCCGCTGTTCAATGTCTGGCCAGTTCTTTTGACTGATGGTTATAGCATGGGGCTCTATTTCGTAAGCCACATACCGTTCCACCGGAATGCCTGCCCGTTCAAGAGCTAGGCGGCCACAGCTGATTCCGTCAAACAGTGATAATACTTTCAAAGTGTCGAACCTCCTTAAATATCATGGTACTACCATTATACCGGCGCACCTCACACTTGTCAACCAGAATATTTATACGCTGTTTTTGCATAAATATCCGTACTCCAAAGCCCTCCGAGGTGGAACGACACTCGGTGCTCTTGTTCCACTTTTCGTTCCTCATGTTCCACTTAAAATCTTTATAGGTGGAACAAGAAAATGAACAAATTGTAAACACGTTCCACTTTGGCCCTTTCTTGTTCCACCTGTTTAATTGTCATAAGTTCGGAAAATCCAGCAATATATAATAAAATCAACATAAATTCATATTAAATAATATATAGTGGAACAAGAGGAACAAATGGAACAAGGATATTATAAAACTATAAAATAGGGCTATAATATGGTAATATATGGAAAATATAGGGCAAATATAGGGCAAATATAGGGGTTATAGAAAAAATGCGTTCCTTTTGTTCCACTTGTTCCACCCCGGAACCGGCGCCGGGCGGCTGTTTATGCAGAATTGACCGGCAAGGATGGCACAAAATGGCAGTTGACAACATGGTATAATGGGGTTATAGAACATCTCCGCCCAGCCTCTGACGCAAGCACAAACGGGCGGCGGTCTGATTTTTATTAGAAAGGCGGTGAGCGTTTGGGAAGACTTCCTGAAAAACAGTTCCTTTTTGTCCAGGAATATCTGAAAGACCTAAACGCGAAGCAGGCCGCTATCCGTGCAGGCTACAGCCCAAAAACCGCAGAGGTGCAGGCCTCGCGGCTGTTGAATAGTGTTAAGGTGCAGGACGCCCTGTCCGAAGCCCGGAAAGCCCAGATGGTCCGGACCCAGATAACCCAGGACCGGGTGGTGGCCGAGCTGGCAAAGATCGCCTTCGGAGACGCCACGGCCTACGCCCGGGTGGTCCGGAAGGTCGACCCGGATACCCTGGAGGACTACCAGACAGTGGAGCTGACCCCCACCAGCGACCTGACCGCAGACCAGCGGGCAGCAGTGGCACAGATCAAGGAAGGTAAACATGGTATAGAAGTATCCCGGTATGATAAAATGCGGGCCCTGGAGCTGCTGGGGCGCCATCTGGGTATGTTTGATAAGCACGACGCACCGGAGGCCGACCAGCCGGACGACGGCTTCCTGGAGGCACTGAAGGGGGAGGCCGGCGAGGTATGGCAAGACTGAAACCGGTGGCCCCTTTCCACTTTCAGCCCTTCAGCAAAAAGCAAAAGAAGATCCTGACCTGGTGGCTGCCGGAATCCGTAGTTTCCGAGTATGACGGCATTATAGCGGACGGCTCCATCCGATCCGGAAAAACCATCTGCATGGGCACCAGCTTTTTCATGTGGGCCATGGAGAACTTCGACGGCGAAAACTTCGCGATCTGCGGTAAATCTATCACCGCCTGCCGGCGTAACGTCGTGGAGCCTATGAAACGGGTACTGACCGGCCGGGGCTATCACTATATCGATCACCACGGCGAGGATGCCATGCTGGAGGTTTTCCACCACGGCAGGGTCAACCGCTTTTACATTTTCGGCGGCAAGGACGAACGATCCCAGGACTTTATTCAGGGTATCACCCTGGCCGGCGTCTTCCTGGACGAGGTGGCCCTGATGCCCCAGTCCTTTGTCAACCAGGCGACCGGCCGGTGCTCTGTGGAGGGTTCCAAGTTTTGGTTCAACTGCAACCCCGCCGGGCCCAGCCACTGGTTCAAAACCGAGTGGCTGGACAAGTGCGAGGATCTGAACCTTTTACACCTACATTTTGTTTTAGACGATAACCTCAGCCTGTCCGAAAAGATAAAGCAGCGCTACCGGTCTATGTATTCCGGTGTTTTCTATCGTCGGTACATACTGGGCGAATGGTGCGTGGCTGAGGGCATTATCTACCCCATGTACGAGAAGGCCCAGGAGGACCGGTGGCAGCCGCCGGAGGACGAGGATGGCCACGCGCTGGCCGTGGACTATTCGGTCTCCATCGACTACGGCACCCAGAACGCCTTCGCGGCCCTGCTGTGGCAGAAAGACGCCCAGGGCATATGGCACGCCACCGACGAATATCGGTACTCTGGCCGCGACACCGGGCGCCTGAAGACCGACGAGGAATACGCGGACGAGCTGGACGCCTGGCTGAATAAGGCCCTGCCGGAGTACGCCTGGCGCCGGAAGATCATGCCCGACGGCGGTCTGGAGCTGGTGGTGGACCCTTCCGCCGCTTCCTTCATTGCCACCATGCGGAGACGCCACCGGTACCGGGTCAGGAAGGCCAAGAACGACGTTCTGGACGGCATCCGGGACACCGCCACCTGCCTGCTGACCGGAAAGATCAAGATTTCCCGGACGCTGACCGGCACCGTGAAGGAGTTCGGCGGCTATGTCTGGGACGATAAGCCCGGCGTGGAAGATCGGCCTATTAAAATCGAGGATCACTGCATGGACTCCATGCGGTACCACGTTGCAACCCATCGGCTGGTCAAGCCGGTGGAAAAATATCATTCACCGTTTGGAGGTTTTTAAGTGCTTACCTATCAGGACTACGAAGAAGCGGTGGGTCAGGGCAAGCAGCTGGAGTTCCTGCTGCAGGCCGTGCGAGCTCACCAGACCAGTGATATGTACAAAATGGCCCAAACGGCGGACCTGTACGATCACCAGAAAAACAAGACTATAAACGAATACGTTCAGACTATTTTCCAGCTGTCCGGTCTCCCCGTGGAGGACTTCACGGCCAGCAATGCGAAGATTGCCAGCAACTTCTTTTCCCGGCTGAACACCCAGCGCTGCACCTACTCCCTGGGCAACGGCGTGACCTTTTCGGATCACCTCCGGAAAAGCCAGGGTCAGGACGGGGAGGATGTCTACAGCGACGAGACAAAGGAACGGCTCGGGCCTAAGTTTGACACCGATCTGAAGAACATCGGCTATTATGGCCTTATCCACGGCCTCTCCTTCGGCTTCTGGAACGTCAATCGGCTGCACCTGTTCAAGTTGACCGAGTTCGCGCCCCTCTGGGACGAGACTGACGGCAGCCTGCGGGCGGGCATCCGATTCTGGCAGCTGGACGCCAAGAAGCCCCTGGTGCTGGAGCTGTACGAAGAGGACGGCCGGACCAAATTCCGGACCAAAAAGGACGACCCCTCCACCCTGGAGTTGGTCCATGAGAAAGAGGCCTACAAGTCCATCGTCAAGAAGGCCCCCGCGGATCCGGAGGAACAGGTGACCGGTGAAGAGAACTATGGCAGCCTGCCGGTGGTGCCCTTCTGGGGCTCCCGGCTGCACCAGTCCACCCTGGTGGGTATGCAGCAGGGGATCGATAGCTACGACCTGATTCGGTCCGGCTTTGCCAATGACCTGACCGACGTCTCCCAGATCTACTGGCTGGTGGAGAACTGCGGCGGAATGGGACCCCAGGACCTGGCGAAGGCCCGGGACCAGCTGCGGCTACTGCACATCACCTCCGTAAACTCTGACGACGGCGGCAAGATCACCCCCTACTCCCAGGAGATCCCCCACCAGGCGCGGGAGATCTACCTGTCCGGCATCCGATCCCAGATCTATGAGGACTTCGGCGGCCTGGACGTTCATACTGTGGCCGCCGGTGCCACAAATGACCACATCGACGCAGCCTATCAGCCCCTGGATGAGAACGCCGATGACTTCGAGTTCCAGGTGATCGAGTTCATCCAGCAGGTTCTGGCGCTCATGGGCATTGAAGATAGCCCGCAGTTTAAGCGGAACCGGATCAGCAACCAGAGGGAGCAGGTGGAAATGGTCGCCACCGAAATGGGAATGGGAGTGCTGGACGAAGAAACGGCGCTTAACAAGCTCCCGAACATCACCCCGGATGAGGTGGCCGGAATTCTGGCCCGACTGGACAAAAAGAACAATGACAGGTACACCGAAGAAGATCCGGAGGAAAAACCCGTTGAAGAAATTGAGGAGGTGGTAGTATGATTCAGTTTTTCGTAACGGGCCAGAAGCTGACCCTCTCTCAGCCCCTGGTAGCCGCTAACACAATCGACTATCTGACCGCAGAATTCCATTTTCAGACCACCGACTGGGCCGGGAGAAGCTGCTGGGCTATCTTCCAGCAGGGTAAAACCACCTACCGAATCAATCTGAAAGATGGCAAGATTGAAAAGGCCGCGCACCTGAATCTGGGCGCTGGAAACTGGGAAGTAAATTTGATCGGCACGGCTACAGACGGTTCCAGGATAACCACCAATCAGCAAACGCTGACTGTAGAGCAGACGGGCCCCATGAATGGCGAGCCGCTGGGAGAAGTGCCGCTGTCCACGGCTGAGCAGATCGACCAGAAAGCGCAGACGGCTTTGGAAAATTCCACCGCTGCTCTGGAAGAGGCGGGGAAAACCGGGGAATTTGCAAAGCAAGCCAGCGTGTCTGCAACAACTGCCGCTCAGGCCGCAGAACAAGCGGGAAATGCAGCCACAGCAGCCGCAGGAAGTGCTCAGAACGCTTCCACAAGCA
>JAHHRT010000070.1 GCA_020025615.1 Oscillospiraceae bacterium
AAGCCGCTCCCGAGGGAGCGGCTTTTTGGCTTTATTCGTTGTCGGTGTTTTCCAGAAACCGGTCGATGGCCTGGCCCACGGTGCAGTTGGGGCGGTAGATGCAGCTTTCATAGCAGCAGTCTACCTCCACAAGCTCGCCGTTTTCCTTCACAGCGGAAACCATGCGGCTCTGGTCAATCTGGCGGCAGTAGCCGGAAAAGAATTTTTCTTCTTCCATGTGTTCACCCCTCAGTTACGCAGAAGCCTCTGGGACCGAGGACCAGCCAGTCCGGGGCAACGGTTTGCAGGTTGTAACCCAGAATCACGGTGCCTGCGGGAATCTCCCAGGCATCGCCGCTTCGATTTGCATAAACCCTCAATGTCTTTCCCTGATAGGTCCGGGTGAAGCCCAGGTGCCGGTCCCCGGCCTGGAAGAACTGAATGTCGCCCAGACGCAGAGCGGGCTGGTCCCTGCGGAGCCGGCCCAGACGCTTGTAGTGCTCCGTGAGCTCCCGCTCCTCATGGCCCCAGGGGAAGGGGCGGCGGTTGAAGGGGTCCTTGTAGCCCTCCATGCAGGCTTCGTCACCGTAATAAAGGCAGGGGCTTCCGGGCAGGGTGTATTGCAGGAAGGAGGCCATGAGCAGACGCTCCTGGGCAACCTCCAGCTGGTGGCGGCTCAGGTGCCGGGCGGCCTTTTCCTCCCGGCTTCCGTCGAAATCGTCCACCAGAGCGGTGAGAATCCGGGGGGTGTCGTGGGTGCCCAGCAGGGTCATACAGCAGGCCATAACCTGGGGCGGGTAGTTTTCCGCAATGGCCATGACGGTGTCCTTGAGACCAACGCCGTTGTCCCAGCCGCGCATGAAGTTGATGATGGCGGTGCGGAAGGGATAGTTCATTACGCTGTCCAGCTCGCCCTTGGTGAAGTAGGTCCGCCGCTTGTCGTAGGCGATTTTGTTGGAGGCGTCCTCCCAGACCTCGCCAATGAGCAGCGCATCCGGGCGAATCTGGCGGATGCGGTCGTGGAGCAGCTTGATGAACTCGTCGGGCAGCTCGTCAGCTACATCCAGCCGGAAGCCGTCGGCCCCCAGCTTCAGCCAGTGGGCAACCACGGAATCCTCGTCGGTGATGACGTAGTTAATGAAGGATGGGTCCATCTTGTTCACAGTGGGCAGGGTGTCAAAGCCCCACCAGGAGTGGTAGTTATAGGGCCAGTTGTAGAAGGTGTACCAGCTGGAATAGGGGGAATCCTGGCGGTTAAAGGCACCGTTTCCGCCGAACGTACCTTCCCGGTCGAAGTACAGGCTGTTGGAGCCCGTATGGGAGTAGACCCCGTCCAGAATGACCTTGATGCCGCAGGCGTGGGCGGTATTGCACAGAATGGCAAAGTCCGTCTCCGTGCCCAGCATGGGGTCGGGGGTTTTGTAATCGCCTGTGTCATAGCGGTGGTTGGAAAAGCTCTTGCTGATGGGATTCAGGTAGATCATATTCACGCCCAAAGAGGCGATATAGCTCATTTTATCGGTGATGCCCTGGAAGTTGCCGCCGTAAAAGTCGTTGTTGAGCACAAGACCCTCTTCGTTGGGCTTCCACTCCACTTCCTCATACCACTCTCTGTGGAGGGTGTAGGGCTGGAGCTTCTGGCTCAGGTCACAGCGTCCGCTGCGGCAGAACCGATCCGGGAAAATCTGGTAGATGGTGGCACCCTGGGCCCAGTCGGGGGTGGTGAAGTCCTTGGGCACACAGCTGAGCTGCCACATTCCGCCGTCCTCCATGTTGGTGTCGTCCCCCTGCTTAAACAGGCGGAAGGAGGAGCCGTCCTTTTTATGGATGCGGAAGTAATAGAAGAACAGGCCCGGCTCGGCAATGGAGAAGGTCCCCTCCCAGATTTCATAGGCGCCCTTCTGCATTTTGAAGTGCAGGGGCACATCCCAGGCGGGGAAATCGTCTTCGCACCGCAGGCAGCAGGAAACGGCGCAGGTCTGCACAGAAGCGGGAATGTGAATGGCCAGGGTGCAGGTTTCATCCGGCACCAGAGTGCCGAAGGGGGTTTTGTATTGGGACTGTTTGCTGTCAAACAGAATTCGCATAGTGGTGGTCTCCTTGTTAGGAAATTAACGAATGAATAGGCGGCGGGGAAATCCCCGGACCGCGCAAATCGAAGGGGGAGGAGCTTGGCTCTTCCCCCTTCGTAAGTACATTGGGATCAGATTCGATTACCAGGAGCACATCTGGTTAAACAGCTGCATATACCGTGCAGCAGGCTTGTTCCAGCTGAAATCCTGTTCCATTTCCCGCTTTTGCAGGGCCCGGAACTTGTCGGGCTGCTGACTGTAGAGCTCCAGGCAGCGCTTGAGAGCCGCCATGAAGTCGTCAGCATTGTAGCTCTGGAAGGTGAAGCCAAGGCCGTTCTCGCCGTTTTCGTCGGCAGCGGGCACGGTGTCCTTCAGGCCGCCGGTGGCGTGGACCACAGGAACGGTGCCGTAGCGCATGGCGTTCATCTGGCTCAGGCCGCAGGGCTCACTCTTGGAGGGCATCAGGTAGATGTCGCCGCCGGCGTAAACCCGGGAAGCCAGACCCAGATTGAAGGTGATCTTTGCAGCTACCTGATCCGGGAACTGATTGGCAAGATCCTTGAAGAAGGTCTCGTACTGTGCTTCGCCGGTGCCCAGAATCAGCAGCTGGGCGTCCGTCTCCCACATCAGGCGGCGGGCAATGTAGCACAGCAGATCCAGACCCTTGTGTCCGGCAAGCCGGGTGACCATGACCATCAGGGGCACGTCGGGCTTTACAGGCAGGCCCACTTCCTTCTGGAGGGCAGCCTTGCAGGCGGCCTTTCCGGCAACGAAGCTGGTGGCATTATAGTGCGCAGGAAGGGCCGGGTCGGTATCGGGATTGAAGGTGTTCACATCAATGCCGTTGGTGATGCCGGTGAGCTTCCAGGAGGCGTTTGCCAGGATTCCGTCCAGACCGTGGGCATAGTAGGGATACATCAGCTCCCGGGCATAGGTCTCGGAAACGGTGGTGACCAGGTCGGCGGTTTCAATGGCACCCTTCATCACGTTGACGGAGTTGTTCATGTCCATGCAGCCCCGGTACTCCCAGGGAAGACCCAGAACATCGTCGAAGAAGTTGGCGCTGGCCCAGCCCTGGTACTCGATGTTGTGGATGGTGAACATGACCTTGGTGCTGGGGAAGGTGTCCCGGTACATGGCCTTCAGGTAGGTGGGCACCAGGGCGGTCTGCCAGTCGTTGCACTGGATGACATCGGGGATATAGCCCAGAGCGTCCAGGGTGTCGAGACAGGCCTTGGAGAAGAAGGCGAACCGCTCGCCGTCATCCATGTCCCCATAGATGGCACCGGTGCGGGCACCGAAGTAGTATTCGCTGTCGATGAAGTAGACCTGCACGCCGTCCTGACGGCCCAGAAGCTTCATAATGCCGGCGTACTGCTGCCGCCAGCCCAGACGGACACGGAAGTCTGCGACCTTCTCCACCTGGTATCTGGAATTGTATTTGATCTTATTGTAGTAGGGCAGAAGCAGCACCACTTCATTGCCGGGAATCCGGGACAGGGCAGCGGGCAGGGCTTCCATCACGTCGCCCAGACCGCCGGACTTGGCATAGGGTGCACCCTCAGAGGCGCAGATGGCAATTCTCATACCGTTTCTCCTCCCTTGATGATAATGGGATTCTGTGCGGTTCCGATGAGCGTGGAGCCGGGACGGACGGTGACATTCTTATCCAGAATGACGTATTTCAGCTGGGCACCTTCACCGATGACGGCATCGTTCATGAGGACGCAGTGATCGACTTCGGCACCCTCTTTCACAGTGACCTGACGGAAGAGAACAGAGTCCACAACCCGGCCTTCCAGCATACAGCCATCTGCTGCCAGGCTGTTTTCAATGTCACATTCTTCACCGTAGTAGCTGGGCACACGGTCCCGGACCTTGGTGTAGATGGGATGCACCCGGAAGAAAACATCGTCCCGGACTGCGGGCTGGGTGAGAGACAGGGTGTTCTCAAAGTATTCTCCAATGGACTCGTTGTACATCACGAAACCCTGGAACTGATAGATGTTTACGGAGACGGTGCCCTTCTGCCAGCCGCCCATGACCAAATCCCGGTCCATGTGGAAGTAATTGCGGGCAATCAGCTCCTTCACCTGATTGATGAGGAACTTCTTGGACAGAATGAACATATCAATGGAGGCCAGATAGTCCGCAGGAGCGGCGTAATCCACCATCATGTCAACGGCTTCGCCCTTTTCGTCTACCTTGACAGCCAGGTCCAGAAGCTTTTCACCGTTGGCAACACCGGCCTTGGTGACGACGGTAATATCCTTGCCGCTCTTTACGTGGGAGGCAATGATCTTGTTGAGGTCCAGGTTGGAAACCACGGCAGAATCCACCATGACCACCAGGTCATCGTCTGCGCCGAACTCCAGGAAGTCCATGGCGGCACTGAGGGATTCCAGCTTTCCGCGGTAGCTGTGATTGGTGGACATGGCATAGGGGGTCAGAAATTCCAGACCGCCCTCCTGAAGCTCCATGCCCCATTCCTCACCGTCACCGATGTGGTTCATCAGGGACTGGTAGTTGTGGCGGGAAATAATGCCCACCCGGCGGATACCGGCCCAGCTCAGATTGGACAGGGCAAAGTCTACCTGGCGATAGCGTCCGCCGAAGGGGATGCTGGCCATGGTGCGTTTATTGGTAAGCTCCCCCAGGGAAGCATCATTGGTGAAAATAAGACCCATTACATTCATAGCGGCTGACCTCCTTACAGCATAGCACCGGGCTCAAGCACGGTGTTGGCTTCCACAATGGCGCCCTTTGCGGTGACGCTGATCTTCTTTTCCTCATCGGGGGCAAAGGCACCGCCCACAACGGCGTTGCGGCAGACCATGCTGTCCTCGCCCAGAATGGCGTGGCGGACAATGGCACCGGACTCCACAACCACGCCGGGCATCACCACGGAATCTTCCACAATGGCGCCCTTGCCCACGGCACAGCCCACGCTGATGACGCTGTGGCGGACGGTGCCATAGATTTCACAGCCTTCTGCAATGAATGCGTTGCTGATCTTTGCGGCTGCGTCGATGTAGCTGGAGGGCTGGGCATAGTTCCGGGCAGAGATCTTAAATCGCTCGTTGCCCCGAATCTGGAAGGCGGGGTTCTTACCCAGCAGGTCCATATTGGCTTCCCACAGGGAATTGATGGTTCCCACGTCCTTCCAGTAGCCGTCGAACTGGTAGGCCATCATCTTATGACCGGCATTCAGCAGGTTCGGAATGATGTTCTTGCCAAAGTCATTGGAGGAGTGGGGGTCCTCTTCGTCCGCAATGAGGGCTTCCCGCAGGACGCTCCAGTTGAAGACGTAGATACCCATGGAGGCGTTGGTGGACTTGGGCTTCTTGGGCTTCTCCTCGAACTCATAGATGGTGTTGTCGGGATTGGTGTTCAGAATACCGAAGCGGCTGGCCTCCTCCAGAGGGACGCTGCGCACAGCGATGGTGGCGGAAGCTTGGTTTTTCTCGTGGTAGGCAATCATGGCAGCATAGTCCATCCGGTAGATGTGGTCGCCGGAGAGAATCAACACATAGTCGGGATTATAGCGGTCAATGAAGTCGATGTTCTGGTAGATGGCGTTGGCAGTGCCCTTATACCAGCCGCTCTTCTTATCGTGACGCTCATATGGCTGCAGAACCTGGGCACTGCTGTGGGTCTTGTTGAGGCCCCAGGGCTGACCGTTGCCGATGTACTCGTTGAGCTCCAAAGGCTGATACTGGGTCAGGATGCCCACGGTGTCAATGCCAGAATTGACGCAGTTGCTGAGGGGGAAATCAATGATGCGGTATTTACCGCCAAAGGGAACAGCGGGCTTAGCGGTCTTCTCAGTAAGAACCTTTAAGCGACTGCCCTGGCCGCCGGCCAGAAGCATTGCAATGCAGCGTTTCTTTTGAAAATACATGAATCACAGCTCCTTGTTATAGATATCGTGATGAAAATTATCATCTTTTGGTGCGCTCGAAATAGCACATTCCTCTCCACGGATAACATACCATATTTTACAAGTTAATGAAAGAGAAAAAATATATAAAATATAATCGGACAATTCAACGTTTTGTACAATTGACAGTGTCGAAATAGGGGGAAAGATGGGGAAAAAGCCAGAAAAATGTACGAAAATAGAAGAAATATTGTTTCATAAATGGTACTTTCCAAAGACGAATCGGTTCCTTTTCCAACGAAATGGGAATCCTTCTGAGGGATCCTGCCTGTGTCCGCCGGGCGCAAAAGGAAAAAAGGAAATTTAGGAAACATTCGATCCGGCGGCAGGCTGGCTTTCTCCGGCAGAAGTCCCTCCCGGGAAAACAATTTTAGTTGTTTTTGTTTACGACTCAGGCATTGACATTCCTGGGAATTCAGGATAAAATAGAACAAGATATGTAGTGAAGGAGTGAAAACCATGGACGCTGGCGGCAGTGGCAATATACCTGGGCGAAGTAGCACGCGGCTTGCCGTTCTGGTGAGCGCCCTTTGAGGACCTGCGTGTAATTGCTTCCCATCGTAACAAACGAATAGGAGGAAAGTTATGGCAGAACGATTTGAACTGGTGGAAAAGGCTCTCATGCTGATGCTTGAGGAAAAGAAGTATTCCACCCTCCGGGACATCCTGATTACCATGAACCCCAGTGATGTTGCCGGACTGTTTAGCGGTCTTGATGAACGTCAGATCGCCCTGCTCTACCGGCTGCTCCCCAAGGAGTTGGCGGCAGAGACCTTTGTAGAAATGGAACCGGATGCCCAGAAGCTTCTGATTCAGGGCTTTTCCGATAACGAACTGAAAGACGTTCTGGATGAGCTGTATGTGGATGATGCAGCAGACCTGGTGGAGGAGATGCCCGCAAACGTGGTTAAGCGAATCCTGCAGCAGGTGGACCCGGAGATGCGCAGCTCCATTAACCAGATTCTGCGCTATCCCGAAAACTCCGCCGGATCCATTATGACCACGGAGTATGTCTCCCTGCGCCCCAACATGACGGTGGGCGAGGCCATTCTGCGGATTCGCCGTCAGGGTGTGGATAAGGAGACCATTTATACCTGTTATGTTCTGGGCAATGACCGGACCCTGGTGGGCCTGGTCACGGTGAAGGACCTGCTCCTTGCGGAGGATGACGATGACAAGATTGAGGATATTATGATCACCAATCTGATTTCGGTCACCACCCGCACCGACCAGGAGGAAGTGGCCCAGATGTTCAGCAAATACAACTTCCTGGCACTTCCTGTTGTGGACGGAGAGAACCGGATGGTCGGTATCGTAACCTTTGACGATGCCATGGATGTTATGGAAGACGAGGCCACAGAGGATATGGAAATCATGGCCGCTATGACCCCTTCCGAAAAGACCTATCTCAAGAGCACTCCCATGGACCTGTTTAAGCACCGGATTCCCTGGCTGCTTCTGCTGATGGTGTCCGCAACCTTTACGGGCCTTATCATCTCTTCCTTTGAAAATGCACTGAGTATGCTCCCTGTTCTGACCGCATTCATCCCCATGCTGATGGATACCGGCGGTAACTGCGGCTCCCAGTCTTCTGTTACCGTGATTCGTGCTTTGAGCCTGAATGAGCTGAAGTTCGGCGATCTTGCCAAGGTTGTGTGGAAGGAAATCCGCACCGCAGTGCTGTGTGCCCTGTGTCTGGCTGCTGTGTGCTTCCTGAAGATCCTGCTGGTGGATCGGCTGCTTATGGGCAACGCCAACGTGAGCCTGCTGGTGGATGCCGCTGTGTGTCTGACTCTGGCGGTGACGGTGCTCATGGCGAAGGTGGTAGGCTGCACCCTCCCCATGGTGGCAAAGGCCATGCACCTGGACCCTGCCGTGATGGCAAGTCCCTTCATCACTACCATCGTGGACGCCCTCAGCCTTCTGGTGTACTTTATGTTTGCAAAAACCCTGCTGGGTGTGTAAGTGAAATGAAAA
>JAHHRT010000071.1 GCA_020025615.1 Oscillospiraceae bacterium
TTCGCCGCAGATTATATGGAATTTGCAAGCTGTGCTGCCGGAACGGTCAAGACCGTTCCCTACATTGGTGCAACTGAAAAATGGGGTACTGTGCTTACTCTGTAAGACTGTATCAAATCGGGAGCGCGGCTTCGCCCTCTCAGTATGCTTCGCAGCCAGTGCACTATGGGATACGCCCCAAGGAGAGCCTTTGTACCGTGTAACGAAACCGAGCGGGGCAGGGAAGTGACGAATATAGACCAGCAGGCGCACGTATTGTTTGCCCGCACTGCGGGTCAAGAGGGTCAGGGCAGTAACGATTACCTACCAACTTACGCACGTAGAGGAAGAGGTACTGCCGCCGATACCGAGCGGCGCAGGGCAATAGCAAATCGCACCGCACCGAGCACGTATTGTTCCCCCGCCTTGCGGGCCGACCGGAGCCGTGTAGAATTTAAGGTTGCAAATTTATCAGTTTGCGGTATGATATAGGTGTGAAAATATGAGTATCCATAGGAGGTTGCTATGAACATTCAAACTGCAAAAGATGAATATCTCCGTGCAATGCATATGGGCCAGAAAGAAGTCAAGGAACTCCGTGCCGCCGGGAAATCCACCGACCCCGCCGTATTGGATGAAATTCTGCCGGAAGTCTCCTCCTACTCGGTTCAGGAGGTCGGATTGGTGGAAGCTCCCGTTGAGCGAATCGTCGGAACCAAGTCCGCAGGCCGGATCAGTGCCTTTACCCCCTCCTTTCTTCCCACTCTGCCCCTGGACAGCGAATTCGGCAGTAAATGGACCAAGCTGTGCGAGGCCCATCTGGGCGATGCCGGAATCCGGGAACCGATTCTATGTTACGAATATTTAGGTGATTTTTACGTCCAGGAGGGAAACAAGCGCGTCAGTGTGCTGCGTTACTTCGGTTCTCCCCGGATTCCCAGCATGGTGCGCCGGGTGGTCCCTCCTATGAGCAATAATCCCCGGATCGTTGCCTACTATGAATTTTTGGATTTCTATCGAGATGCCAAAACCTATACCGTCCAGTTCCGCCGTCCCGGCGACTATGCCCAGCTGCTGGCCTTCCTGAATAAGAAGCCCGGGGACCCCTGGACCGAACAGGAGCGCCGGAACTTCAACGCCTACTTCCAGTATTTTAAGGACGCTTTCCACTCCCTGGGCATCGGTTCCCACGATGTGCTCCCGGAAGAAGCCCTGCTGCTGTGGCTGAAGCTCTACCCCTACAAGGACCTGGGCGAGCTGAGCAGCGCAGAGCTGAAAAAGACTTTGGCGGCCCTTATGGAAGACGTGGTCACCAATGCCCAGAATTCCGTAAAGGTCCAGACCAAGGCAGAAAGCGCCCCCATGCCCAATCTGCTCACCAAGATTATGACTACCGGCTTCAGTGCCCTGCACGTAGCCTTTATCCACCAGCTGGACCCCTCCACCAGTGCCTGGGCTCTGGGCCACGAGGAAGGCCGTAAGTACCTGGAAAGCGTTATGGGCGACCAGGTGGTGGCCCGCAGCTACTTCGGTGCCAAGACCTCGGAGCTTTGCGAGGAGCGGATTGAGGAAGCCGTGGCTGACGGCGCCCAGGTGGTCTTCACCACCGCCCCCCTGCTCAGTTCCCCCACCCTGAAAATGGCAGTGAAGTACCCCAAGGTTCATTTCCTCAACTGCTCCATCGACCAGAGCTTTTCCAGCGTCCGCACCTACTACGGACGAATCTATGAAGGAAAGTTCATCACCGGTGCCATTGCCGGCGCACTGGCCCAGGATGATCGGATTGGCTATATCGCCTCCTACCCCATCTTCGGCGTGCCCGCCTCCATCAATGCCTTTGCTTTGGGTGCACAGCTGACCAACCCCCGGGCCCAGATTGATTTGCGGTGGTCCTGCGAAGAGGGCACCCACCAGGCAGATCTCTTTGCTGACGGTATCCGGGTGATCTCCAACCGGGATACCCCCACTGCCTCCCGGATGTACCTGGATTTTTGCACCTATGGCACCTATCTCATGGATGACAGCGGCGAGCTGGTCCCCCTGGGCTCCCCGGTTTGGGTCTGGGGCAAATTCTATGAATATGTAGTTCGGAGCATTTTCTCCGGCACCTGGAAAAATGAGCAGGACCCCGGCGCAGCCCTCAACTACTGGCTGGGCATGGACAGCGGTGTCATCGGCCTGAACCTCTCCGACAAGCTGCCGGAAGGCGTTCGGAAGCTGGCAAAGCTCCTGCAGCGCGGCTTCATTGAGCGGAGCCTGGACCCGTTCTTCCGCCGAATCGTGGCCCAGGACGGCACCGTGAAAAACGACGGCAGCAAAACCTTTACCCCGGATCAGATTCTTCACATGGATTGGCTCTGTGATAATGTGGTCGGCTCTATCCCCGCCTTCGACAGCATCCTCCCCATGGCGCAGCCTATGGTACGGGAACTGGGTGTTTATAGAGACACAATTCCCCCGGTAAAGGAGGTTGTAAGCTTTGAAAATTCTAACAATCTCCGATGAAGAGTGCCCAGCCTTCTGGGATTTCTATGTTCCCGGTCGGCTAAGCGACTTTGACCTGATCATCTCCTGCGGCGATTTGAATCCCAGCTACCTGAGCTTTCTTGTGACCATGGCAAAGTGCCCGGTGCTCTACGTACCGGGCAACCACGATACCCGCTACATCGATGCACCCCCCGAAGGCTGTGACAGCATCGACGGTCGGATTGTTGTCTATAACGGTCTTCGGATCATGGGGCTGGGCGGCTGCAAGCGATACCATCCCGGTGCCTTCCAGTATACCGAAAACCAGATGCGGCGGCGGATTATGAGCCTCTGGGCTCCTCTCAAGCTGACCGGAGGTGTGGACATTCTCGTGACCCACGCCCCCGCCAAGGGACTGGGAGATGCCGAGGACCGGGCCCACTGGGGCTTCCAGGTCTTCCGGGACTTCCTGGACCGATACCAGCCCAAATATATGCTTCACGGTCATGTACATATGACTTACGATCTCCAGCAGGACCGAACCCAGGAATACGGTGCCACCACCGTGGTGAACGCCTATGAACGATACGTGCTGGAAATTCCAGACATTCCCCACCCTGAAAAGGATCACAACAGACTGATCTGGCGATCCAGAGACCGAAAACCGGAAGGAAAATAACAAAACGCTATGACATTTACTGGATTTACCCCGGAAGCCATCGACTTTCTCTGGGGTATTCGCATGAACAACAACCGAGAGTGGTTTGGGGAGCACAAGCAGCAGTATACCGACGCCCTCTACGAACCAATGAAGGCTCTGGGTGCATCCCTGTTTGAGCCGTTTTCCCAGACCCCCGGAAATATTCTGAAGGTCAGCCGAATCTATCGAGACGCCCGGCTTCACCATCCCGATCCCTACAAGGAGAGCCTCTGGGCCTGCATCCGCCACGATGTCCAGTGGTGGGGCGAGCACCCCTGCCTCTTCTTTGAGATTCGGCCCGAGGGCGTGCGCTACGGTCTGGGCCTTCATGCCCCCAAGGCTTCCGCCATGGAGGACTTTCGCAAGGCCATTGCTGCCCGGCCCCAGCCCTTTCTGGAGCTGATTCGGGATACGGAAGCCGCTACCGGCATCCCCGTCTCCGCCCAGCTCTACAAGCGTCCCAAGCCCACGGACAATCCGGCGCTGGCCCCCTACTATGCCTGGAAGGGGAACATCCTCTGTGTCCGGCAGGATCCGGTAGGGCCGGAGATCTTCGGGCCGGAGCTTCTGCCCCGGGTTCAGGAGCTGCTGGGTCAGCTCACCCCCATGTATGAAACACTCAACCGCATTTTCCCTGAATAAATAAAGGAGAACCTATGAAACACACTATCTTTACCGGAATGGCCACCGCAATGGTGACCCCCATGACGGCAAGCGGCGTAGATTACGACGCTCTTTCGAATTTTATCGAGTTTCAGATTGCCAACGGCATCAACGCTCTGGTCGCTGTAGGCACCACCGGCGAAAGCGCCACCCTGTCCCCGGAGGAACGGCGGCAGGTCATCCGCTTCACCGTGGAGAAGGTGGCAGGCCGGGTGCCTGTGATTGCCGGCACCGGCACCAACAACACCGCCCCCGCCATTGGCTACAGCATTGACGCCTGTGAGGACGGTGCCGACGCTCTGCTGATTGTCACCCCCTACTATAACAAGGCCACCCAGAACGGTCTGATTGCCCACTACACCGCCATTGCAGATTCTGTGGACAAGCCCATTATTCTCTACAACGTTCCCTCCCGCACCGGCTGCAACCTGCTGCCCGCCACCATTGAAAAGCTGGCAGAGCATCCCAACATTGCAGGTGTCAAGGAGGCCAGCGGCAATATGTCCCAGGTGGTGGAGCTGTTCGCCCGCTGCGGCGACAAGCTGGACATCTACTCCGGTGAAGATGCTCTCACCGTGCCCATGATTTCCATGGGCGGCAAGGGCACCATCAGCGTGCTCAGTGACGTGTGCCCCCGGGAGGCCGTGGCGATGACCGATGCCGCCCTCTCCGGCGACTTTGCCACCGCTGCCGCCTGGCAGTGTAAGCTTCTGCCCCTCATCAACTGCCTGTTCAGCGAGGTGAACCCCATCCCTGTAAAGGCTGCCATTTCTGCCATGGGCTTTGGCGAAGAGATTCTCCGTCTCCCCCTCACCCCCATGGAGCCGGAAAATCGGAAAAAGCTGTTCCAGGAGATGCGGAAGCTGGGGGTGAACGTATGAGAGCGGTTCTCTGCGGTGCCAACGGCGCAATGGGAAAGCTGATTGCCGGAATCCTGGGGGAAGAGCTGGTGGGCAGCGTCAGCATTGACGGCGAAAACGGCGTTCCCAAGACCTTTGGGGAGCTGGGAAAAGTAGAGGCCGATGTGGTCATTGACTTCTCCCACCACACCGCCATTGCCGACGTT
Source organism: Oscillospiraceae bacterium (assembly GCA_020025615.1). GTDB lineage: Bacteria > Bacillota > Clostridia > Oscillospirales > Oscillospiraceae > Faecousia. The sequence goes on from JAHHRT010000071.1 coordinate 4,875, forward strand.
CTGGGCTACGCCAAGGAGATCGGAGCCGCCGCTGTCATCGGCACCACCGGGCACACCCCGGAGGAAGCTGCTATGATTGAAGCCGCCGCCCGGGAAATCCCGGTGTTCTGGTCCGGGAATATGAGCCTGGGCATTGCGGTGCTGTGCCGCCTTGCCAAGGAGGCCGCCCGGTATTTCCCCGATGCCGATATTGAAATTGTGGAAGTGCACCACAATCGGAAGGTAGATGCCCCCAGCGGCACTGCCCATATGCTGTTTAATGCCATCAAGGAGGTCCGTCCCAACGCCACCGAGCACTGCGGCCGGGCCGGCGAGGGCAAGCGCACCCCCGACGAAATCGGCGTTTCCTCTCTGCGGATGGGCAGCGTGGTTGGTGTCCACGAGGTCCATATCTGCACCGGCACCCAGCACCTCACCCTGCGCCACGAGGCCATGACCCGTGCCATGCTGGCAGACGGCGCCGTAGATGCCGCCCGGTTTATGGTGGGCAAGGCAACGGGACTTTACAATATGAATCACCTGCTGGAACAGGCATAAGGAGGACACCATGGAAGTTCTCTATATGAATGGAGCCGGAAACGACTTTATGGTACTGGATGCCCGGGGAGAAGACCTGGACTTTGAAGCCCTGGCTAAGGAGCTGTGCAAGCAGTCCGGTGCCGACGGCTTCATGGCAGTGGACAACTCGGATAAAGCGGATTTTAAGCTTCATTTTTACAACGCCGACGGCACCCGTGGTGAGATGTGCGGCAACGGCGCCCGGTGCATCTGCCGCTTTGCCTATGACCACGGCATTGCCGGGGAGCACATGGTCGTGGAAACCGACGCAGGCCTGGTGCCCGGGCAGCGGATCACCCAGGACCTCTACCGGGTGACCCTCAACAATCCCTCTGTGCTGGATCTCCACCGCAAGGGCGACATTGCCTACGCAGAGCTGGGAAACCCCGGCGTTCCCCACGCAGTTGCCCAGTACACCGGGGATCTCTGGGCCGATGCCGACTCCCTCCGGGAGCAGATGCGGGAGCTGCGGTTTGACCCCGCCTTCCCCAAGGGGGCCAATGTAAACTTCTATCAGTGGGTCGGCCCGGAAGAGGTGCGGCTGCTCACCTTCGAGCGGGGCGTGGAGGATTTCACCCTGGCCTGCGGCACGGGAACCGGCTCCACCGCCGCCGTGCTGTATCTCCAGGGGAAGCTTCCCAGCGGAACCCTCACCGCCCATAACCGGGGCGGCACCCTGAAGGTCCAGGTGGGTGGAGACGGAAAAGCCGTCACCTCCATTCTGCTGGAAGGCCCCACAGAAGTGACAAAAACCTTCTATCTGTGATAAATACCCGGAGAGCCCGCTGCTCTCCGGGGCTTTTTTGTTATATTTTATATGGTTTTTCTATGGAAATCCCCTTGACATTTTTCGAAAAAACAGATAGAATAATTAAGTCTGTGAAAGCAGACAATCCTTGCTCACGGCGAGACCGTGGGCCAAAAGTCCAAAAGGAGGTGCAATCAACATGGCTAAGATCACCGGTAAGTATGAGGTGCTCTACATCATCGATCCTGCAAAGGGCGAGGAGGGCATCGCAGCACTTGTGGAAAAGTTCAAGGCAATGGTGGAGGCGGAGGGTACTCTGTCCAACATCGACGAGTGGGGCAAGCGTCGTCTTGCATACCCCATCGACGATCTGAACGAAGGCTACTACGTTCTCATGAACATGGAAACCAAGCCCGAGTTCCCTGCTGAGCTGGAGCGTGTGATGAAGATCACTGAAGGCGTTATGCGCTGCCTGATCACTGCAGTGGAGGAGTAATTTATGCTCAACCATATCACCATCATGGGTCGTCTGACCCGTGATCCCGAGCTGCGCCGTACCGGCAGCGGCATTGCGGTTACCAGCTTTACTGTGGCTGTTGACCGTGACTTCGCCCCTAAGGATGGCGGCGAACGGGAAACTGACTTCATTGACTGTGTTGCCTGGCGGCAGACTGGAGAATTCGTCTCCAAGTACTTCCAGAAGGGCCGCATGGCAGTGGTGTCCGGTCGGCTGCAGATTCGCAGCTGGACCGATAAGGACGGCAATAAGCGTCGCACTGCTGAGGTCGTGGCAGACAATGTCTACTTCGGCGACAGCAAGCGGGACAGCGAGGGTTCTTCCTACGGAAACAACAATTCCTACGGCGGTAACTCTTACGGCGGCGGCAATAACTACTCCGCTCCCGCATCCAACAACTACGGTGGCTACTCTGCCCCCGCAAGTGCGCCCGCATCCGATTTTGCGATGCTGGACGACGATGATGCACAGCTGCCCTTCTAATTCTTGAATTTTCTACAGACTTACGAAGGAGGTAAAATCCCATGGCTAACGAACAGCGTATGCGTCCCCGCAGACGTAAGAAGGTTTGCGCATTCTGCGTGGATAAGGTGACCAGCATCGATTACAAGGACACCGCTAAGCTCCGCCGTTACCTGTCCGAGCGCGGCAAGATCCTGCCCCGCCGTACCACCGGTACCTGCGCTGCACATCAGCGTGACCTGACCGTCGCTATCAAGCGTGCTCGTCAGATCGCCCTGCTGCCCTACGTCGCTGACTGATTGACGAACCTACAAGCACCCCAGAACGAACGTTCCGGGGTGCTTTTTTTGTCCGCGTAATCCTGAGGGGGCTGTCATTTTCCGGTTTTAAATCAATGCTGGGGTCAGGCGCAGTGCCTGACCCCAGCATTTCAGCGTGTCGAAAAAGCCTTTTCTCCCCGCTGATGCGACTTTTCAGAACTCACAAAAGTTCTGAAAAGTCGGTTGATTGAACGCGAAAGACACCCCTGATGGGTTTCTTTCACACTATCTTCCTTTCCGTCCACGGGGATGTAACCATTTTTTGACAGTCTCAATGCTGAACCTGATTTTACCACCGCTCTATGCTGCGGTGGAATTTTTTTGCATAGGATTTCTTGAGCTTCTGAGGAGTGATGGTGCTCGCTGAGCAAGCAGGCTGCAAACCAAGCTTTTTCAGACGCAGAT
>JAHHRT010000072.1 GCA_020025615.1 Oscillospiraceae bacterium
GCTTCCCGGCAGCCGAAAGGATTTTCGTCCTTTCGGCTGCCTTTTTGCCTTCCAAAGCTCCCGCATATAAGGCTCCCCCCTTGGGGGAGCTGGCGAGCGAAGCGAGACTGAGAGGGCGATGAGTTGTTGCAACAACACACCAGGTCGCAATGTATGTGATTTCTCTAACCTTCTATTTCATATTGCGGACTTCCATACTGTACATACTCTGCCAGACTGTACAAAACAGGTACTGCCTTTTCGCCCTCTCCGTCACCCTGACGGGTGCCACCTCTCCCAAGAGGAGAGGCTTTTGCACCGTTCCAAGGCTCCCACTCTGGGGGTAGTGTAGCGATTCTAAATATCAGTGATTGCCGGGGGCGTTCCAAGGCTCTCCCTTTGGGAGAGCTGGCTGGCGAGGTACGAGCCAGACTGAGAGGGCGAATCCGCACTCCCATCCACACACCAGGTCGCAGAGTACCCACTGCACTTCCCCCTGCGCCAATGTAGGGAACGGTCTTGACCGTTCCGGCAGTAAAACTCATAAATTTCAAAATTTCTCAGGCGAATCCGTACAATCTTCGTATATTTCCAGCAAAAATATTACACGATTCAGTCACGTGTGCGCCGAACGGGACTTACCAGAAAACCACAGTGTCGTGTTTCGGTGCTATTTACCATCTAAAATTGTACCGCGGAATGGTCAAGACCATTCCCTACATTGGGCGGTAAATTGGGCTGGATGCGTACACTGTTATCTGGTTCATCATCGGTTCTGCTCATCGCCCTCTCCGTCACCCTGACGGGTGCCGCCTCACCCGCAGTTCAGCGGGTCCACCAGCAGGGTCTTCCGCTTCAAGGGTGCCAAAGGCGCAATGGGCCGGGACATACACAGATACCGCACCTCGTCGGGGCAGTGATCTTCCAGCTCTGTGTCCAGGTCCTCGGGATTGGTCTTCGAATACATCATCAGGGGCATGGTGCGGATAAACGCCTTGCAGCAGGAAAATACGTACATCCGCGGAAAGCCTTCTTCATCGAACTGCATCCGATAGTGGACCTGCATCCAGCCCGGGATGCGATGGTGGTCGCCGGGTGTAAAGTAGATTCCGAACTTCGCCGCCGTCTGAGCAATGCTCTCTCCCCGGCTGGCGTCCCAGATTGCCGGGTCTGCCACGCTGTCCAGGAACTTCCGCCCTTTCAGCCAGGGGTGGGTGCTTTCCAGCTCCGCCATGGCCTTGAACTGCTCCTCCGGAGTCCACTTTACGCCCTCGTTGGGCTCCCCGGTGCAGCCGTAAAGCTCCAGAATCCGATACAGGGTCCCCTCGTAGTCCACCGCCCAGTAGCCCACGGAAAAGGGCTTTGCATAGCCGAAGTCGTAGGACCTGAGAAGATTCCAGCCCCGGCAGGCTCCGGCGTTCAGGTCGAAGGGCTCAATGACGTGGGTAAACCGCCGCTGGGCCAGGGCCTCCGCCTGGGAGATTCCCGCCTGGCGGCACAGGGCCTCGTCGGGCACCTCCCGGAACTCCTCAAAGAACTGGCCCTCGAAGATATCCCACCGCCCGTGGAGCCAGGCATTGCGGAGCTTGGCGGGGAGCTTTTCCAGTGCCCGAAGGTATTCCGGCTGATGTTCCATCAGAGCCTGATTGTCGGTGCACAGGGCCTGAATAAAGGCGTAATCCTCCGGATTCTCCCCTTCTTTGTACTTTTTGTCGATAAACACCCGCTTAAAGTACCCGTGGGAAGGTCCGCCGGGGTTCAGGGTGTAATAGCTGCGTTTGGGGAAATCGTTGACCCCTCGGACGCAGGCGTCAATCTGTTGGATCCAGTGCTCCAAAAACTGCCCGGCCTCGTCGCAGAACCAGACATCGTACTCGGCACCCTGGTACTGGCCCAGGTCTGCGTCACAGGCGCAGTAGCCGAACCAGATCGAGGAGCCGTTGGGAAACCGGAAGCACTTCTCCCCGGCGTTGTATTTGGCAAGGCCCCGGAGCATGGTTTTCAGCGGCTCGATGTGGTTATTGAGCAGCTCTTTATAGGTGCGCCGGGTGATCAAAATTTTGATTCCCGGATAGTGAAGGCACAGCAGGGTTGCCTTCCAGCGGACGAACCAGCTTTTTCCGCCGCCTCTGGCCCCGCCATAGCCCACCTGGCGATGCTGTTCCTTTAGGGCCAGCGCCTGCTTTGGGTTCGGCGCAGGCATCACCATGCGTGTTTGTTTCTGTTCTTCCATTTTTCTCCTTTCCATCTGCGGCAGTGCCGCTTCCTCTACGTGCACTAGTTGGCAGGTAATTGTTATTGCCCTAACCCGCTCGGTATCGGCGGCAGTGCGGGCGGACAATACGTGCACCGTCCCAAGGCTCTCCCTTTGGGAGAGCTGGCACGGCCTCGCCGTGACTGAGAGGGCAAAACCGCACTTTCGCTTACGTACTAGGTTGCAGAGTACCCACCGCACCCAATACGGTCAGGGGCGAAATCGGAACATTTCGCCCTTCGTGGATTTGCTTCGCCTGGCAGATTTAGGAGGGGGTTTCCCAAGGGGGGCGTCTTTTTGCAAAGCCCCACTTGGGCAGCTCTTTGGTGACTTTCTGTCTGCACAGAAAGTTACCCCTCGGAGAGCCGTCCCGCAAGGCGGGCAGCTATTACGTGCTCGGTGCGGTGCTTATCGTTACTGCCCTTCGCCGCTCGGTTTCGGCGGCAGAGCCGCATCCTCTACGTGCAAGGTACGGTAGTAATCGTCACTTCCCTGACCCGCTCGGTATCGTTTCACAGTGCACTCATATTTGCTTCCTGATAATCACAGCGTCGTTTTTCAGTGCCATTCCCTACATTGGCGGTAGGATTTGGCTGGGTGCATACACTGCAACTTGCTCTGTCATCGGTTCTGCTCTTCGCCCTCTCAGTCTCGCTTCGCTCGCCAGCTCTCCCAGAGGGAGAGCCTTGTCTGCGCACCGCCCCCTCATTGGGCAAACCCCGCCACATCTCCCTCCAGAGCAATGACAACCCCGCCATCGTCCTCCTGCTCCATCCGGCGGCGAAGGCTCTCGATCCGCGCCTCCTGCTCCAGCTTGTCCAGCTCCGATTGAATGGCCTTGATCTGCTTTAGGTCCTTGAGCGATGCCGCCAGCTGCCGCAGCGCCTTCCGGTCCACTACGCCGCCGGGCTTAAACTCCTCGTATTCAATCAGCGTCTCCTTTTCCTCCGTCTTCTCCTTCTCCTTGTGCCGTACCACCGTCATATCCAGCTCGTCAATGGCCTGTCCCAGCTTGTCCAGAAGCTGATCTGCCAGGGCATCCACCCGCACCAGATTCTCCGCCTGCTGATCTCCGATTTTGTCCAGCGACTTCTGTACCGTCTTCTGCAGGTACTTCCGCCGCTCCTCACCCCAGCGTTCAAACCGCCCACGGTCCGCCACGGTTCCGGGGCTTACGCCGTACTTTTCCGCCAGCTTTTTGTAGCTTGTCTGGGTGGTGATGTACTCGGTTTTAATCTCTTCCCACAAACGCCTTTCCCCTCCTGTCTGTCATGGTTTCCCCCATCATAGCACAGGGCCGCGGCCCTTCTCTATCCCACCCAAAGGGCATAACGCACACGATCCATGCTGAGAAAGGAGGGGATCCACCCTTCCCGTTCAGCCAGCGCACATAGACTTAGTACTTGGCTTCCATCAGCATCCGATAGACCTCACAGTTCTTGTAGTATTCGCAGCAGAAAATGTCCATCTGCTGTTTTAGATCCGCCTTGTTCTGAAAGCTCCAGGTGAGGGTGCTTCCGTCGATTACGCCCTCACAGCTGAGCTTGCACCGGGCATCGTCGCTCCGATAAAAAGGACACTTCACGTGTACCTGCTGAAAAGAACCTCCTGCCATTTTGCATACCTCCTATACTTTGCTGTCGTCCCGCCACCATTGCAGCAGGGTCTTGTAGTGATTTTTTACTTTAACGTTTTTGTCGATGATAAAACTTGAGAGCTTGTCCACATAGTAGTCAAAGCAGTCAATCCCCATCCGGTCCAATAGGTCGCTGATTTGTTCGTCTGTGAGATACACAACGCCCTTTCCCAGACGACCGGAAATGACTTGCAATCGGTCGCTGGTTTCCGTTTTCTGGATTCCATCGCCTTCTACTTCGACTCCTTTCTCTTCTTTTCTATTCTCTTCTGTTTTCTTCTCTTCTCTTGGGATTCCAAATGGATTCCGCTTGAAACGCCCCATCTCTGTTTCCTTCAACTTTAGAAGGTTAATTGCCCCCGGCTCCGGGTGGTCGGTGTAGACCCGGTTTGGCTTGAGATAAATTTTTTCTGCAACTTCCGGGAAGGTTGTAGCCCGTAATCGGTCGTTTTTCAGGCTGTTTGCCAACCTCCAGTGCTTGATGACAATTACCTCGCCAAATTTCAGGAGAAACCGCCGCTGAACCAGCAGTTCCAAATCCGAACTTTTCGCGTCAATTTGTCGCGCAATACGCCTGGCACCGTTTACAAAGCCGTCGTCATCCGCCGCCATACACAGCTGTATGTAGAGCACCTGGGCGGAAAAAGGCAGCTCCAAAAAGGCATCGCTGCAAATCACATCGGTGTGGAACATCCGCCTGCAGGCCATGTTCCATCACTCCCGCTCCAATCGCAGAGCCCCGTCGCCGGGGGAAACCACCAGCCGAATCACCTGCCCCAACCCCGGTTCCAGGCGTGTCACGCTCTCCGCATTGTCCACGAACAGTGGAACCCGCACCCCGTAGTGCTGGCTCAGGGTGTTGATAATATCGATGCCCACATTGATCCGCGCCCCGGTGTTCAGGTTCCCATAGGGCACCCCGTCCAGCATCACATCACAGCAGTCTTCCAGCCCGCCGCTGAGCAGCTCCCGGCAAAGCCGGAACCGGGCCAGACGGAAGCGGCTGTTGATTCCCGCCTCTACAAACTGTACCTTGAATCGGGAAAAATCCTCCATCCGGTACAGCTGCTCCCCGATTTCCTCCAAACGGGCCTGAACCTCCTCACTGTCCCGGCGAAGCTTTGCAAGCCGCTCGCGGGTAAAGTCCAGCAGACTTTCCTTTCCAAGCTCCCGATCCAATTTCTGAATTTCAGCCTCCACTTTTTCTCTCCGGCTCTCCTTCCCGGACTGCTTTGCCAGGGCACCTTGCAGGTCCGCCAAATCCCCCAGAATCTGCTGGCGCTTTTCGCTGTAGCCCGCCAGATCCGCAGGGGCCGCGCCGACCTGCCGGGCGGCTTTCAGCTGGTCCTCCAGGTTTTTGCGCTCCCGCTCCAGACGAGAAACCCGGAGCTCTCCCTCTGCCTTCCGGGCCAGAAGGTCCGAAAGCCGCAGTTCCAGAGATTCCACCCGCCGGGCCTGCTCCCGGGCAAAGGAGGCCTGGGCACGTTCCAGCGCAGGGCCGGGCAGGGGCTGCCCGCAGGTCTGACAGACGCCCCCGGCAAAGGTTCTTGCCTTTTCCTCCGCTAAATCCCCCTGTACCCGCCGAATCTCCCCGTCCAGATCCACCCGGGCCGCCGCCATCTGGGTGCCGTTGTCCCGAAGCTGCCGCTGAATCGCCCGCTCCTCCTGACCCTGAGACGCCCGGTATGCCGTGTTCTCCTGTTCCAGCTGGCGAAGATCCAGCTGACGACTGCGAATCTGAGCCCGAAGCCCGGTGTCCGTTGCCAGGGCCTCCCGCTCCTGCAAAAGTATCTCCCGCCGGGCCCGCAGAGCCGCAAAGTCAGGACTGCCCACTTCCCGAAGGGTAGTCTCCACCTCGCTGATCCTGGCAGGAATGTCCGACTTCACCCCGGAAAGAGACTTTTTTTCTGCCAGGAGCTTCTTCTGATAGTCCCCCAGGGACAAATCCCCCATGCCCCGGAGCAGAGGGGCAAACCGGGGCTGGGATTCCAGGATCTCCCGGTCCCCGGCAACCTGGGCCAGGTCGTAGAGGATCTCCCGGCGCTGCTGCCAGTTCAGTTCCCCGGCAAAGCGGGAAATGGTGGTGAGCATCCGAAAGGTGTCCTCCTCCACCAGTGCCCGAACCCGGGTCAGGTAATCGCTTCTGCGGCAGGGCACCCCGTCCACGTAGTATTCTGAGGTGTTGCCCTGGAAGACAGGTTCCTTCTCTCCCCGCTTGGTGGCCCAAAGCTCCCGATAGGTCCGGCGCAGCTCCCACCGCCGCCCCTCCGTCCAAAGCACCGCCGTCACCTGGGTCACTGCCTGATGGTCCCGGACCTCTCCGGCAGAATTCAGGGGCTTCACCTCCATGGCCCCGCCCCCCAGGGAGTCCTTGCCGAAGAGCAGCCAGGTGAGGGCATCGTAAATGCTGGTCTTGCCGCTGGCGTTGTCCCCGTAAATGCTGGCGTTGCGGCCTCCAAAGTCCAGAGCCAGATGGTCATGGCATTTGAAGTTCTCCAGACATAGCTTCTCAATCCGAATTTCTTTCATAGGTTATCTTCCTTTCTCATGCTGTTGTTTGTCTTCGTTTCTGGGTTCTGGCACACCCTCCCCCTTCAGAAAGTACACCATTTGTGCACTCGGCTTGTAAAAAAATAATCGTCCCACCTTCATCCTTTCCTGCCCCACTATCACACATCAGGTTGTAGTGTACGCACCCCAAAGGCTCCCCCTTTGGGGGTAGCGAAGCGATTCTGAATGGCAGTGATTGCCGGGGGCAATCACACCACAGCAAACTGGCGCAGCGTCGCCGTGACTGAGAGGGCGAACCAGCACTCCCGTCCACACACCAGGTCACAGTGTACGTACCGTTCTAAGGCTCCCCCCCCTGGGAGAGCTGGCGAGCGGAGCGAGACTGAGAGGGCGAAGCCGCACTTTCGACCACACACCAGGTCACAGTGTATGCACTGTACTCCCCCCTCGTCAATGTAGGGAATGGTCTTGACCATTCCGCGGTACAAATGGGGACGGGGAATGGCACCGAAACACGACGCGGTGATTTTCAGGTAAGTCCCGTTCGGCGCACACGTGACTGGATTGTGTAATATTTTTACTGGAAATATACGAAGATTGTACGGATTCGCCTGAGAAATTTTGAAATTTATGAGTTGTACTGCCGGAACGGTCAAGATGTATAGTGTAGTAACATAGTTTACAGAATGTGCA
>JAHHRT010000073.1 GCA_020025615.1 Oscillospiraceae bacterium
TCGATTACGTGGGCACCCTGGAATTCAATGTGCAGGGGAATCAGCTCCCACTTGCTTTCTGTGATGGCGGGGAGCTTCTGCTCCAGCTTCTCCCGCAGAGAAGAATCCCGGGTGATGCACAGCAGGGTGGGGCCTGCGCCGCTGAGACAGAAGGCGGCACCGTAGGTCCGTACCAGGGCGGCAATCTTCTCAAAGTCCGGAATCAGGTGCTTGCGGTAGTTCTGATGCAGACGGTCCTGCATGGCGGTGCGCAGAAGGGTTTCATCTCCCAGCTCCAGGGCTTTCAGCACCAGGGCACCGTGGGCGATGTTGTAAATGGCATCCGCCCGGGAAATCTGCTCCGGCAGTACGGAACGGGCCAGAGAGGTGGACAGATTGAAATCCGGCACCAGTGCCAGGAACTTCCAGTCGGGATGCAGAGGGAAGCTCACCGTTACCGGGAGACCGCCCTCTACCATGGAGGCGGTCAGTCCGCCCCGGAAGGCGGGGGCCAGATTGTCCGGGTGGCCCTCCATGATGTTGGTGATGTTCAAAAGACCTTGGGTGGACAGCTTGTTTCCCCGCAGTACATTGGCACCCATGGCACCTGCCACCAGCAGGGCGGCGGAAGAACCCAATCCCCGGCAAATGGGAATGTGGGCGTCGATGTGAATCTTCACACCCCGAATCTCCTCGTTGAGAGAGGAAAGTACGGCGCAGTAGGCCAGATAGGCCAGGTTGTCCGGGCCCTGGTAGGCTTCGTCACAGCCAGTGATTTCCAGCCCCCGTTCCGTCTCCTCGAAGGTCACATCGGTATAAAGGCTGAGGGCACAGCCGAAAGCGTCAAATCCCGGCCCTAGATTTGCGGTGGTGGCGGGGACGCGAATGGTTACACGTTTCATGGTTTACTCCTGTCTTTCTGTATTGCGGTTCACAGGGACAGAACATAGTCAAGTATCTGTTCCTTTGGGATTACCAGGCTGTGGCGCTCCGGCTTTCCCCGAAGTCCGGCGAGATTCTGGGGCACCGGGACACCGGTGATCACAGACAGCCGCTCCATCTGCTGGAATTCGTCTCCACGGGTGTCTCCGCCGATGGCAGTGAGCACGGCGGCGGGGAACTTGTAGGGGGAGGCGGTGGACAGCACCACCATGGGCGCAGAGTCCCCGGTCTCCGCCCGATAGTCTGTGGCGGCGGCCCAGCCGGAAGCAGTGTGGGGGTCCAGAAGATAGCCGAGGTCCTGATACACGCCTCCAATGACCCGGGCGGCCCGGGCATCGTCGCAGAAGTCTGCCCAGAATTCCTTCTGGATGACCTGCAAGAGGGATTCCGGCACGGTGTAGGTACCCTGGGTATTCAGCTGTTCCATGAGCCCCTTCACCAACTCTGTGTCGCCGGAGAGAAGATAGAGCAGACGCTCCAGATTGGAGGACACCAGAATATCCATGGAGGGAGAGGTGGTCTTATGCAGGGGCCGGCGGCGGTCATAGGTTCCGGTGCGAATGAAATCCGTCAGTACGTTGTTGGCGTTGGAGGCACAGATCAGCCGCCCAACGGGAAGACCCAGCTGCTTTGCCAGGTAGCCTGCCAGAATGTCACCGAAGTTGCCTGTGGGAACGGAGAAGTTCACCCGGTCGCCCAGCTGAATTTCGCCCCGGTCCAGAAGATCCCGGTAGGCCCGGAAGTAGTACATAATCTGAGGCGCCAGCCGGCCGATGTTGATGGAATTGGCGCTGGACAGCCGGAAGGGCAGTTCCTTCCCCTGACAGGCGGCGAAGATGTGCTTCACCCCGGTCTGGGCATCGTCGAAGTTTCCTTCCACGGCACAGACGGAAACATTGCTGCCCTCCTGGGTTGCCATCTGGGCCCGCTGCACCTGGGATACACCTCCATGGGGATAGAATACGCAGATCCGAATCCCGGGCACGTCCTTGAAGCCCTCCAAGGCGGCCTTGCCGGTGTCGCCGGAGGTGGCGGTGAGAATCATAATGTCCTGCTCCTGCCCTTTGAGATTTTTGGCGGCAGTCATCAGCTGGGGCAGCATACTGAGGGCCACATCTTTAAAAGCAGATGTGGGACCTCGGAACAGCTCCAAAACCGTGTAGTCCCCAACCTTGACGGTGGGGGTCAGGTCCTCGGTCTGGAATTTTCCGGTGTAGGCCCGGCGGACCAGTGCCTCCATATCCGGGAAGTCCGGGAGCAGAGCAGAGAGAATCTGCGCTGCCATGGAAAAGCTGTCGCCTTGCAGGCAGGCCTTCCAGTCAAAGGCCGGGAGTGTTTCGGGCATATAGAGGCCGCCGTCCGGGGCAAGGCCGTCCAGAACTGCCTGGGCACTGTCAACCCAGTGCTGGGTACTGCGGGTGGAATGATACAGCATAGCTACCTCCTAAATATCCAATCGTATTTTAGACTGCGGCCCCCCTTCGGGGCATGACCACAAACGTTTGCGGCCTGACCCGCACAGAATTGGACCGTCCATGACAGCCCAATTCCGCGCGCTCAGGCCGAGCTGTATTTTCCATAAGGTTCACGCCCCGTGGAAAATGATTTTGACTTTATCTGCTGCGGAAGCGGCAAACGCTGCAATGCTTTTTTAACACGCAGAATATTTGCCAATTGCATAAAAATAAGGATAAACACAGAGAATCCTTATGTTTATGATGCAGTTGAAATTTGAGTAGGTATATGATATACTGTTTTTACTAAAAAAGCAAGTGTTTTCCATAGAGATACAGTTGCTTTTCAAGGGAAAAAGAGAGAAGCGGAGGGACGAAGGATGCGGATCGGATTATTGGGCTTTGGCACCGTAGGCAGAGGCGTCTACGAGCTGATCAGCCAGAGAACAGATATGAAGGTGAAATGGGTGCTTTGCCGCCGGGAGCTGACACTCCGGGATACCAAGGTTACCCACGACTTTCAGGATATTTTAAAGGATGACACCATCGATACAGTAATCGAGGTCATGGGCGGACTTCATCCTGCTTATGACTATGTCCGCCAGGCGATTCTTGCGGGCAAGAATGTAGTCACTGCCAACAAGGCCATGGTAGCAGCGTTCTATGACCAGCTTCTTCCCTTGGCAGAGGAAAAGGATGTGCTGTTTCGCTGCACCGCATCGGTGGGCGGCGGCATCGGCTGGCTCAGCGAGCTGGAACGTGTCCGCCGGATTGAAACCGTCAGCCGGGTGGGCGGCATTATGAACGGCACCTGCAATTATATTCTCGATCATATGACCCGCCGGGGCCTGAGCTATGGGGATGCCCTGCGCCAGGCCCAGGAGCTGGGCTATGCGGAAGCAGACCCCAGTTCCGATGTGGACGGCATAGATACCTGGCACAAGCTGGTGATTTCCGCCAATGTGGCCTTCGGCGTGAGCCTCAACCGTGAGCAGATCCCGGTGGCGGGTATCCGGCACATTGCCGCAGAGGATGTGGCCCGGTTCACCGCCCGCGGCCTTACCTGCAAGCTCATCGCCACGGCGAAAAATCAGGGGGGCAGCTTCTCTGCCTATGTCCAGCCTACCCTGTATCCCGCAGGAGAGCCGGAGGCGGCAGTGCCTGCCAACTTCAATCTCATCACCTTAGAGGGCAACACCTCCGGGCGGCAGAGTTTCTTCGGTCAGGGCGCAGGCCGCTATCCTACTGCATACAATGTGGTACAGGACTGCGTGGATCTCATAGGCGGAACCGGCTTCTACGGCCCCTGGGGCCAAAAGGTTTCCCTTACCAATGAAGAGACCTATTCCTACTATGTGCGAGGGGATACCGACAGCTGGCTGGAAGCCAATACCAAGGAGCTGTGGGACGGCGCAGTGATCACAAAGCCTGTCTCTGTGACGAATCTGCATACCTGGCTCAGGGAACATCCCTGCACCTTTGCTGCAGCCATGCCCAAGGCCTGACGTGCCCAGTTTTGAAAGAAGGTTATTCGTTTGAAAGTAGTTAAATTTGGCGGCAGCTCCATGGCGGATGCCGGGCAGTACCGCAAAATCCGAGATATTCTTCTGGCAGACCCGGAACGCCGGGTGGTGGTGGTTTCGGCTGCCGGAAAGCGCTCTAAGACGGACCACAAGATTACGGACCTGCTCTACCTGTGCTACGCACATACCCAGTACGGCGTGGACTGCTCCAATGTGTTTGAAATGATTGCCTCCCGGTATTTGGAGATTCGGGATGAGCTCAAAATCAATCTGGATTTGGAATCCGAGCTGGCAGAGCTGAAGCACCGTATCGATGCCAAGTCCGTAACCCAGGATGAGCTTGCCAGCCGCGGCGAGTATTTCTCCGCAAAACTTCTGGCGGCCTACCTGGATTTCCAGTTTATCGATGCAGTGGACTGGGTGAAGTTCAACTTTGACGGCACTGTGGATGCCGAGGCCACCTATGAGGCCCTGCGGGGATTGGTCTGGGGCCCGGGGGTCGTCATCCCCGGCTTCTATGGCCTGATGCCCGACGGCAAGATCCGCACCTTCAGCCGCGGCGGCAGTGATATTACCGGCGCCCTTGCGGCGGCGGCCCTGGAAGCAGAGGTCTATGAGAACTGGACCGACGTGTCCGGTATTCTGATGGCGGACCCCAGAATCGTAGACAATCCGCTGACCATTCCCGAGGTCACCTATGATGAACTGCGGGAACTCAGCTATTCCGGTGCGCAGGTCCTCCACGAGGGGACCATCTTCCCGGTGCGGGAGAAGAATATCCCTCTGAACATCCGCAACACCAATGCCCCGGATGACCCCGGCACCATGATTCGGGAGCGGTTCGATACGGATGAGGAGCCTTACCGATTCATCACCGGCATCACCGGAAAGAAGGACTTCACCATTATCTCTCTGAGCAAGCGGGGCATGAGCAGTCAGGTTGGGGTCCTGCGGAAGGTGCTGACGGTTTTGGAGCGGCACAACATCGCCGTGGACTATGTGCCCAACGGCATTGATAATGTGTCGGTGGTGGTGCCCACGGAGTCGGTGGCTTCCAGCATCTATACCATCCTGGGGGAGATCCAGCAGGAAGTGGAGCCGGATACCCTGGATGTTCACGACCAGATTGCCGTGGTGGCGGCAGTTGGCAGAAAGATGGCCTTCCGTCCCGGCATCTCCGGAAAGATCTTTGCTACCCTGGGCGAGGCGGGTATCAACATCCGTATGATTAACCAGGGCCCCGATGAACTCAATATTATTGTAGGCGTGGACAATCGAGACTTTGCCAACGCCATTCGCGTGCTTTACAATACCTTTGTAAAGTGACCGGAATCCGTAAAGGAGGAATTGACATGAAGACGTATACTGTTGCAATCCTGGGTGCCACCGGTGCGGTGGGCCGGGAGATGCTGAAGATTTTGGAAGAGCGCAACTTCCCTGTGGGAAAGCTGGTGCCCCTGGCCTCTGCCAGAAGTGCCGGAAAGACGCTGACATTTCGCGGTCAGGAAGTGACCATTCAGGAAGCCCGGGAGGAAGCGTTCCAGGGCGTGGACATTGTTCTGGGCGCAGCGGAAAACAATATTGCGGAGCGGTTCGCTCCTGCCATTGTGAAGGCCGGTGCCGTGTTCGTGGATAATTCTTCTGCGTTCCGGCTGAACCCTGATGTACCCCTGATTGTTCCCGAGGTAAACCCCCAGGATATTGCGGGCCACAAGGGAATCATTTCCAACCCCAACTGCTCCACCATCATCACGGTGGCGGCAGTGAATGCCCTGAACCAGATCGCACCCATTCGGTCTATGACGGCCTCTACTTATCAGGCAGTCTCCGGCGCAGGCGCAGGCGGCCCCATTGAACTGATGGAGGAGGTCCGGGCCCTGGGCCACGGGGGAACCGTGGAGCCCAAGGTGTTCTCTCACCAGATTGCCTACAACCTGATTCCTCAGATTGGCGGAGAGCAGTTTGAGGGCTATACCAGCGAGGAGATGAAGCTCCAGAACGAGGGCCGGAAGATCATGCACCTGCCCGAGCTGAAGGTCAGCTGTACCTGTGTCCGGGTGCCTGTGGTGCGCAGCCACTCCATTTCTGTGAGCTGCCATTTTGATGTGCCTGTGACGGTGGAGCAGGCCCGGAAGGTCATTGCCGCTGCCCCCGGCTGTAAGCTGGTGGACGATCTGGCGGCAAAGCAGTATCCTATGCCTCTGGATACCACGGACCAGGACTTGGTCTATGTGGGCCGGATTCGCCGGGACCTCACCGATGACAACGGCCTGTGCCTGTGGTGCTGCGGCGACCAGGTCCGCAAGGGCGCGGCAACCAACGCTGTCCAGATTGCAGAGCTTCTCCTGAAATAAACCAACGGAATACCGGGGCCTGCGGCAGAAAGCAATTCTGCCGCAGGCCCTGCTTGCATAATCCGGGGAAAAGCTGGCGATACTCCTTTTCAAAAGGAGGAATGCGCTGTGACAGTGCGAGATGTGATGACCAAGTCTGTGGTACGGATTCACCCGGACGAATCCGTAGCCGTGGCGGCAAGGACCCTGGCACATTATAATATTGGAATCCTGCCGGTGTGCGGCGGAGACGGGCGCGTCTGCGGCCTGGTGACGGACCGAGACCTGGTGACCCGGTGTGTAGCATCGGGACGGTCTGCGGAGGGGACCAGTGTAGGCCAGGTAATGACCAAACAGGTGGTATGGATTCGCCCGGAAGCAGAGCTGGGGGTGGCAACAGAACTGATGGGAAGCCAACAGGTGAGAAGGCTCCCGGTGCTGGAAAATGGAAGGCTGTGCGGGATGGTAAGCATAGGGGACCTCTATAGAAAAGGGGAGAAACCAGAGGACGCGATGGAGGAGATCAGCAGCGGAATTTCGGCCCGAAAATAGGGGAAATCCGGCCGTTTGAAAAAACTTCAAAAAAGATGAAAATAACGCTTGACAAATGATGGCAGCGATGGTATTATATCTGAGCTGTCTGATGAACGGCTTCCAAAGAGCCCGGAGGACGACAAAATCCATCAAAAAGCTTCAAAAAACTTGAAAAAAGTTCTTGACAAAGCTTCTGAGATGTGATAAGATAAGCAAGCTTAATCGC
>JAHHRT010000074.1 GCA_020025615.1 Oscillospiraceae bacterium
GGATAGAGTATAATTTACCTAAGTCCGATTCCTCAAAATGATTCTTTATGATGGCAATTGCTTCGTTCATGTCCTGCTCTGTATAAAGCTCCGTATTTCCAAAATCTATTTTCGTAGGCTTTATCTGGTCATATATAAGCAGGACCCCAAGTGTAAGCATGATAGCAGCTGCAATGAGCAGGGTGTTTCGGATATATACTTTCTTTTTCACGAAGAACCACTTCTTTTCTGAATTTTTGCCTTTCAGCATTTTTACTTATATCACAAGTCAATCGATAATGCAAGGAATCCGCCGTAATCTTAGAACGAAATTAAGAAAGCATTGGCCGCAAACAGCCAATCTTACCTGCAAATTCAGAAAATCCTATAAAAAGATACTGCCCTCAATCCGCAAGGAGCAAGGGCAGTATCTTTTTCATCTTATTTACAGAGCAGCACAATCAGGCAGCCAATCAGCAGCATGACCGGGAAAACCGCATAGAAAATCTTCTGATTTCCCTCGCCCTGCTCTCCGTTATAGTAATGGAGCACCAGGGCACCCATGGGGGCCGCCATAAAGAAGGGAGACAGCAGCACACAGAGGGCAGAGCCCAGGAAGCCTGCGAAGGCCTTCATCATGGTATTGTTGCGTAAGGACCAGAGCACCAGCGTGCACAGCAGCATGGGCAGACCATATTCCACCTTGCACAGGCTTCCCCACAGCACCGCCGCCACCGTCACAGCAACCCAAACAAAGGCACTCTTAAAGCTCCGACCGGGGAACATCTGATAGAAGTACAGCGCCACGGCACAGATCAGCACAGACCAGGCGGGATTCTGCTGGGAGAAGTCCATACCCTTGCCAAACATCAGCAGATCATAGGGAATCTCGCAGATCAGCGCCAATACTGCCAGCCGAATCATATACTTGCCCACATTCCGGGTGTGGTTGATAGCCTCCACTGTAAGGGCAGCGAAAAGAGGCACTGCACAGACAGACAGCGACTCGCACACCAGAACAGCGGTAGCAAAATGCATCATGCTGTCAGAGCTTCCCAATACCTCCAACATCGTCTCACCGCTATGGCCGCCCAGGATACACCGTGTAACCGCACGGCTCACAATCCACAGAGCCAAAAATGCAAAGCCCCAGAGCTTCACACCTCGGCTGGTAAGTCCTTTGTTTTGTTTGTTCATCCTTCTGGATTCTCCTTTCTTCGGAGGCTCTGCCTCCCCTTCCCAGCGTTTCCGGCTGATGGGCTGTGTTCCGCACCTGGATTCTGCCGGAATCCTTCACTGCCGGGATCCGTATATCAGGCCAGTCGGTCCTGATTGCTGATTTCTGCCTGGAATACAAAATCAGACTACATCGAATTAGAATAGTAAATTCCGCACTTTTTGTCAATGAATTTCCAGATATATTTCCTTTTTCAGCATATTACATAAATGAACCGATTTGTTTTTTAAGCAAACCAGCAAATCTTTTCTCTAATCTCTCTGTGATGACCGTTTTCGGCTCCCCTTTCCCAGGGGAATTGTTTTTCCGCAATCTCCGTGCTATAATAAAATCAGGAAAAAGCCCTGTTTATACACAGCCGGAAACGCATTGAGCCAATATATATTATTGCAGCATTACCGAAAAATCACCGGAACGCTGCTGTACCGAATTTTAATCCATAAGGGATGAAAGGAGCATCGCCATGTACGCAATTGGAATTGATGTAGGCGGAACCAACCTGAAAGCCGGACTGGTTAACGAAAAAGGAGAGATTCTGTCTGTCTCCCGAACTCCACTGCACTTTACTACCGCTGAGGACCTGGCAAAGGTTCTGGCAGACCTGGCGCTGCAGGTCATGGGGGACCTTTCTCCCGATGCCATCGACCATGTGGGAATCGGGATTCCCGGCGCCGTCCAAGGGGGAAACATCCTTTTTACTGCCAATATTCCCATGAAAGATGTTCCTCTGAAGGCACTCTTTCAGAAGCACCTGAATCTTCCGGTCACCCTGGCCAATGACGCAGACTGTGCCGCCGCCGGGGAATACCTGTTTGGTGCAGGAAAGGGCACACAGGACTTTATCATCGTCACCCTGGGCACCGGCGTAGGCGGCGGTCTGATTCTGGGCGGCAGGCTCCATACCGGAAAATGCTGTGCCGGTGAAGTAGGGCACATGGTCATTGACCTGGGCGGACAGCCTTGCGGCTGTGGACGCGCAGGCTGTTGGGAAAGCTACGCTTCCGCAACGGGGCTCATCCGCATGGGTGAGGAAGCCGCTGCTGCCCATAGAGACAGCCTTTTGAATCAAATTTCCCGGGAAATGGGTGGTCTCAACGGCAAATCCATTTTCTCTGCCGCCGACCAAGGAGACCCGGCAGCCCTGGCGGTCACTGCCCAATTTGCGAAATACCTGGCTGTGGGTGTCACAAACCTGGTAAACATTCTCCAGCCTGATGTACTGGCCATCGGCGGCGGTATCGCCGGTGCCCCAGACCATTTGCTGTTGACACCCCTTCAGAATTATGTCCATGAATACTGCTATGGCCGTCATGTGGGCCACTATCCCAAGGTGGTCAAAGCCCAGATGGGCAACGATGCCGGAATTGTAGGCGCTGCCCTGATTCACACCTTGCTCTAACAAAAGAGCCCCACTGCCGGACCGCTTTCAAATCCGGAACTCGTTTACCGCAAGGCAAGCCGCTTAAATAGAAAATATCCGAAGAAATCACGGTTCTCCCCTGGTTTCTTCGGATATTTGTTTATGAACTTGTCTAAATATCTTATTTTCGGTGGTTTTGAGCTACCGAAAAGCGTCGGAGAAAAAGCTCACGGGCTCCTCCATCAGTCCCGGTAAATCTGCAAGTTCCGAAAGCGTCACCAGCTGGGCACCCTGCCGGGCAAGCTCCAGCGAAGCCGGACTTCCGTCTTGGAAGCAGAGCACCGGGCTCCACCCCTCTCGCAGGTTGCGTGTGGTGCCGCTCCAAGTTCCGCCTGTTCCCAGCGTACACTGGGAAACCAGGGTCGCCTTTCCCATGGTGTGAATCACCCAGTTGCGGCTATGGGCACGTACCGCCGAAAACGGGGCATCATAGTCCTCCAGGCTCAGGTAGAGAATATTCTTCCGAAGGGGCTTTTCCACCAGGGAATCCGCCACCACGCTGATGACCTTTCCCCCGGCTTCCAGGCATCCCTCCTGGGCGGCCCGGTCAGCCCCTCGGGCATTGCCGGATACCAACACCATACCGTTTTTCGCCGCCTGGCGTCCTGCCTCACGGGCAAATTTCTGATTTTCAGGATGTAAATCTCGGCTTCCCACCAAGGAAACCATGGGAAGGTCCAGGATTTCCGGGTCTCCCTTATAGAAAAAGCAGCCGGGACTCTCCCCACCCAGGCGCTTCCGCACCAGCAGCGGATAGTGCCCATCCCCTCGGGTCAGAGGATGGCAATCCCGTTTTTCTCCCCAGGCCACATAAGCGTCCAGAAGGTCCCTGTCGGAAAGCAAGGCCAGGAGCCGAAGAGACATCTCTCTCCCGTAGCCCATGGCCCGAAAATCCGCTTCGGTTAATTCCCGCTTCTCTGTAGGGCGCTCTACGCTCCGCATCCGCCGGGTCAGTTCTCGCAGCTGCGCCGGAGACAGGATTCTTCTCTGCGGATCCCCCAGATGACTTCCCAGCAGGACAAAGCCGGGGATCAACGGAATCTCCTCTTCGGTGCAGGAGGCGTTTTGATTTCTTCTTCGGTCAGGGTGCCGTCCTCCGCCATCACCATGGGCTTCACCGTATAGTGAGAGAACTTTGCAATCTCGTCCAGCTTGGCCTTCTCGGGGAAGTTGCCGATGATGCTCCATGCCACGCCCTTTCTTCTGGCCCGGCCGGTACGACCGATTCGATGGACGTAATACTCGTTTTCTTCCGGCACGTCGAAGTTAATGACGCAGTCCACATCGTCCACGTCAATACCGCGGGAAGCAACATCCGTTGCCACCAGCACAGGCAGGCTTCCTTCCCGGTAGCGCTGCATTGTCTTCTCCCGGAGATTCTGGCGAACGTCGCCGTGGATGCACTCGCAGTCCAGGCCCGCACGCTGGAAATCATCGCAGAGGCGCTGGCACATATGCTTGGTATTGCAGAAGATCATCACCCGTTCATAGCCCTGGGTACGAATCAGCCGCAGGGTTTTTTCTGCCTTTTCAAGGGGGGTACAGGTCAGGCTGAACTGCTCAATGTCCGGGCGGTCCTCCTGCTTGGGCTCCACAGTGATTTCCACCTCGTCCCGCTGATACATCCAGGACACGGTCATGACCTCCTGGGAAATGGTAGCGGAGAACAGGCCCAGGTTCTTTCGATTCTTAACCTTCTCGATAATCCGGGTTACATCCTTGAAAAAGCCCATATCCAGCATCCGGTCTGCTTCGTCCAGCACCACGGTCTTCACCTTGTCCAGACGGATGCTTTTGCGGTTATAATGGTCCATCAGTCTGCCGGGGGTGGCAACCACAATCTGGGGCTTCCGCTCCAGCTGCTTGAGCTGACCGCCGATACCGGTGCCGCCGTAGAGCACCGCCACGCGGATTCCATTATAATAGGTAAGCAGACCCCGAAGCTCATCACCGATTTGAATTGCAAGCTCACGGGTGGGAGCCAGAATCAATCCCTGGACCTCCTGGGCCTCGGGCTCCACGTGCTCAATCATCGGGATTCCGAAGGCAAAGGTCTTGCCGGTGCCGGTGGGGGCCTTGGCAATGACATCCTTCCAGGCCAAGAACTCAGGAATTGCCTCAGCCTGAATGGTGGTAGGATAGCCATACCCCTTCTTTTCCAGGGCTTTCAGCATCTGTTCGCTGAGGCCCAGACTTTCAAAGGTAATATTGTTGGTAACTTCCATGTTAAACGTCCCTTTTTTCTGATAAATGATGATTCTTTGCTATTTTACCAGCTTCCTCCTGTTTTTGCAACCTTTCTTCCAAATATTTCCCGGATAAAGTACGCCTTTCCCTCCGCCGGAGCCTGTTCCGGGATTCTTTCTTCCCGCGGGAAGGCTGTGCCGGAAGGATGCACGCCCCGGTTCGGACGCCGCCCCTCAAAAATAGAGCGGAAATTGGATAGCCGGATGCCGGCTTTCTCCCAAATACGCCCCGTTCTCAGAAGATACTCCCCTTTTTATCCTGGGGCGGGCTTTCAAGGGAACCCCGGATAGAGCGGTTTTTTCCTCCACCTTTGGCAAAAATTAAGGATGCTCCCCCAGCTTCCTGTGGACAAATCCCGGCAGTTGTGGTATATTTTATGGTAATATATTATGTTTAGTTGACACTATCTCGATTTTCGAGGAGGAATTACGAAAAATGGGTAAACTGATTGTAATCGAAGGCACCGACGGCTCCGGGAAATCCACCCAGTTTCGGCTGCTCACCCAGCGTCTCCAGGACGAAGGAACGAAATTTCAGAAGCTGGTATTCCCTCAGTATGCCGAGCCCAGCTCTGCACTGATTCGGATGTACCTGGGCGGCGAGTTTGGCAGCCATCCCGAAGATGTCAATGCCTACGCAGCCTCTGCTTTCTATGCAGTAGACCGCTACGCTTCCTATAAAAAGGTCTGGGGCCAGTGGTATGAGGAGGGCGGCCTGGTTCTCTCTGACCGCTACACCACCTCCAACGCTGTCCACCAGACATCCAAGGAACCCCAGGAGCGTCAGGGGGATTTCCTCAAATGGCTGTATGAATTTGAGTATGACAAGCTGGGCCTGCCCCGCCCGGATCTGGTGATCTACCTGGATGTACCCACAGACTTTACCGAAAAGCTGCTGCGGCATCGGGAGCAGGACACCAACACCACTGCGGACATTCACGAGCAGGACAGCGAATACCTGGCCTGCTGCCGCCGCACCGGACGTGCTGCTGCCGCCTACTACGGCTGGGATGTCATCAACTGCGTCCGGGATGGGCAGATGCGCTCCATTGAGGACATTCACGAAGAAATCTATCGCCGAGTCGCGGCGTGTTTGGAGGACTAAACTATGGTTTATGTTTTACTGGCAACCGGATTTGAAGAAACCGAGGCCATCGCCCCGGTGGATCTGCTGCGCCGGGCCGGTGTCACGGTGAACACCGTTGGCGTCAACGGCAAAGTGGTATACGGAAGTCACAATATCGGCATTGAAGCAGATATTACCATCGATGAAATGGACCTCACCAAGGCGGAGATGATTGTGCTCCCCGGCGGACTGCGGGGCGTGGCCTCCACCCGGGCCAGCGAAGCCGCCATGGCCGCGCTGACAAAGGCATGGGACATGGGGCTTTACGTGGCAGCAATCTGCGCCGGCCCCACGGTTCTTGCAGATCTTCATATTCCCGACGGCAAGAACGCCACCTGCTATCCCGGCTGTGAATCCGCCATGGGCAGTGCCAAAATGGTCCCCGGTGCCGCTGCGGTTCAGGATGGCAAGCTGATCACCGGCACCTCTGCCGGATGCGCCGTTCCCTTTGGCCTGGCCCTTGTGGAAGCCCTCTGCGGAAAGGAAGCTGCCAACACCATTGCGGAGCAGATTGTCATCCGCTGACAGGAGGAAACCAACATGGATAAACACGAACTACCAGAGCAGGAGCCGAACCTGAACCCGGAGAAGGGCCGTGTGGACTTCTCCGATCTGGGTCCGCTCTTCTCTGATGCCCACCCCGAGGAGGAAAAATCCCCGGCTGTGGACTTTTCCGACCTGGGGCCCATCTTCGACGATACCCAGGCAGAACCGCAATCCACGCCCCAGGAGGTCCCCGAGGAGCCCTACACGCCGCTCTTTGCGCAAGACCAGGAGGAAGACGTTCCCCAAGATGCAGAACCTTCTTCGGAAGAACCCCCTGCGGAACCCTATACCCCACGCTTTGCTCA
>JAHHRT010000075.1 GCA_020025615.1 Oscillospiraceae bacterium
CGCACTGTGCACGTAAAGGCTGCGGCACCTTGCCGCACTGCGGCTGTTAGCGGGTCTTGGGCTGGTAGATGATTCGGTTTACATTGTAAATCGTCACAAAGGCGTGGGGGTCCACCTTTTCCAGGAAGTTCATCAGCTGTAAATACTCCTGCTTGTCCACAATGGTGATGATCTCCCGGCGGGCCTCTCCGTTGAAAGCGCCCTCCACCTGGTAGATGGATGCACCGCTGTGCAGCTCAGATACAATAAACTGCCGAACCTCCTCCTGCTTCTCCGAAATGATGCAGACCCGCTTCTTGAGGGCAAAGCCAAAAATGAAGTGGTCCAGCACCAGGCCGTTGAGATAGGTGCCCAACAAGCTGAGGGCCACGATCTTCGGCTCGTAGAGCAGCGCAGACATTGCCGCCACCACAAAGCCTGCCGCCGTCACTGCCTGGCCCAAATCCATGTGCAGGAACTTGTTGAGCAGCTTCGCCACAATATCCAGGCCGCCGGAGGATGCGTTGTGATTAAACAGTACTGCCACACCGATGTTCACCATAAAAATATAGACCATCATATCCAGAAAGGGCTCCCCCATGATGGAGGTACGATCCGGGAACAGATTTTCCAGCACTCTAATCACCAATGGCAGCAGAAAGGACGTGTACACCGTCTTGGCACCGAAGCCCTTGCCGATGAATACAAATCCCAGAATCAGCAGAAACACATTGAGGATCATGGTAATGGCAGACATGGGAAGGGGGATAAAGTGGGACAAAATGATCGCCAAACTGGAAATGCTTCCGATGGAAACCGTGCTGGGCTCCAGGAAGAAAAACACCGCCGCACCAATCAGGGCGGTCGCCAGAGTGATGACCGTCAGTTCCTTTATCGCTGAATACGTCTTTTTCATATCCTACCTCCAACATTCTTTCTACAATATATACCACCAAACCCGAAGCTTTGCAACAATAATATGGGAATCCCCCCGGATTTTCCAGAAAAAGGCCGCCGCTGGCGGACAAATATACTGCCGCGCAGTTCTGAAAAAGGCACGCCGGGCCGAATCTCCGGGCCGAGGATTTCTGTAAAGCCCGCCAACGGCTGTCCCGTCCCCTGCCCTGCGGCTGCTAAATACTTTTTTAACAAATACGGGTTTCCTAAAGGAATCCTTAATATTGTTTTGTAGGAAACATACAAGCGGGGGTTTGCCCCGCCCCAAGCCAATTAGAAGTGTCGCCAATCTTTCGTTTTGTTCACAAATTACCCTGGGATTTGTAGTATAATGCAGGAAAACCAATTTAGAGGAGAACTTCTTTATGCGTGGAAAAAGCCATCTGTGTCTCGGCAACTACCTCACTCAGCATTACATGGACAGCCTGCCCAAGCGCTACAAGAAAGCGTTCCTGGTTGGCTGCATCGAACCCGACCGCAACCCTATGACCTACTTCAAGGGCTCTATCCGGGCCCAGTGGATGCGAGGCCATAACTATAATAACGCCAGCCGCTACATGACCCGGCTGTCTAACCGTCTGGAAAACAAATCCAAGCTTCGCCTGTTTGACTACTACTCCATGGGCAAGCTCATTCATTATACCACCGACGCCTTTACTTACGCCCATAACGCCACCTTCCCCACCAATCTCAACGATCATCGGGAATATGAGGTCTCTCTCCAAGACCATTTCCTGGATTTTATGGCGGAGGAGCCACAGGTGGAGGCACAGCCCGGCGTGTCTGTGATGGATACCATCCGCCACAACCACCGCGCCTACATCCGCAGTGCCGGAGACACCGCCACCGACTGCCGCTTTGCATTCACTGTCTGCTGCAGCGTCCTGTCCCTGCTGGTGCTCAAGCCCATCATTCCCTGAAAAACTACCATGCTTCATCCCGGCCCATTTGGGGGGCCGGGATATTTTTTTCGTTCCGGGCATTTTTTGCTTGCATTGTTCCACCCACCGTGGTATAATGTCCGCATCAAATGTACTAGGAGATTTTCCATGGCTAAGGTATTTGCAGCACAGGCATGCTTTTATTACTATTACTTTTTCTTGTAAAAGGTAATAGGATTTTGTGCTGCAAGTTTTTCCAGAGCATGGGAAACAAAAATCGTATGTTAAGCGCCGCACGAATCCGTGCGGCGCTCTTTTTATTTCTTTCATTTTAGGAGATGTAGATTATGATTGCAATTTTGAAACACGGCACCACCGAAGCCCAGACCCAGCACCTGGTGGATTGGCTGAAGCAGCAGAATCTGGACGTTCATATTTCCGAAGGTAAGGAAGTCACCGTTTTGGGCCTGATCGGCGATACCAGCGCCGTGGACATGGATCTGCTGGGAAGTCTGGAAATCGTGGACGCTGTCCGCCGGGTCTCCGAGCCCTTCAAGAAGGCCAACCGAAAATTCCACCCCCAGGATACTATTGTGGATGTGGGCGGCGTAAAGATCGGCGGCGGCAGCTTCGCCATGATCGCCGGCCCCTGCTCCGTGGAATCCGAGGAACAGATTATTGAAGTCGCTTCTGCTGTCAAGGCCTCCGGCGCCAATCTGCTCCGCGGCGGTGCTTTCAAGCCCCGCACCTCTCCCTACGCCTTCCAGGGTATGCAGGGCGAGGGCCTCAAACTGCTGCTGAAGGCCAAAAAGGCCACCGGTATGCCCATTGTCACCGAAATTATGAACATCTCCACCCTGGACCTCTTTGCGGATGTAGACCTCATTCAGGTGGGTGCCCGGAATATGCAGAACTTCGACCTGCTCAAAGAGCTGGGCAAGACCAAGAAGCCCATCCTCTTAAAGCGCGGCCTTGCCAACACCCTCCAGGAGCTGCTGATGAGCGCCGAGTACATTATGAGCGAGGGCAACGAGCAGGTGATTCTCTGCGAGCGTGGCGTGCGGACCTTTGAGACCTTCACCCGCAACACCCTGGACCTGTCCGCTGTGCCGTCTCTGCATCAGCTGAGCCATCTGCCGGTGGTGGTAGACCCCAGCCACGCCACAGGAAAATCCTGGCTGGTGCCCCCCATGGCCTATGCCGCTGCCGCTTCCGGCGCCGACGGCATCATGGTAGAGGTTCACAACAATCCATCCTGCGCTCTCTGCGACGGCGCGCAGTCCCTGACCCCGCCCCAGTTTGACCAGGTTGCCCAAAAGGTTCGGAAAATCCGGGAGGTCCTGGCATGACGGTGGGTATTCTGGGTCTGGGGCTGATTGGCGGCTCCATGGCTAAGGCCTATGCACAGGCGGGTCACACCGTTCTGGCCTTCGACCCGGACGAAACGATTCTTTCCTTTGCCAAGCTGTCCGGGGCCATCCAAGGGGCCCTCACCCAGGAGAATATTTCCGGGTGCGGCCTGATTCTCCTGGCGGCCTACCCGGAGGCCTGCATCCAATGGCTGGAAGAAAACGCCCGGCACATCTCCCCTGCCGCCCTGGTTCTGGATTTGGGGGGCATCAAGGAGGAAATCTGCCGTCGGTGCTTCCCCATTGCGGAGCAATACGGCTTTACCTTTGTAGGCGGGCACCCCATGGCCGGGTCTCATTTTTCCGGCTTTAAGTTCAGCCGGGCCGACCTGTTCCAGGGTGCGCCCATGGTGCTGGTGCCCCCGGTATACGACGATATGGCCTTGCTGGACCGGGTGAAAAAAGCCCTGGCCCCCTGCGGCTTCGGCTCCTTCTCCGTCACCACCGCCCAGGAGCACGACAAGGTGATCGCTTTCACCTCCCAAATGCCCCATGTCCTCAGCAACGCCTTTATCAAGTCCCCCACCGCGCTCAGCCACCGGGGCTTCTCCGCCGGAAGCTATAAGGATTTGACCCGGGTTGCCTGGCTGAACCCCCAGATGTGGGCGGAATTGTTCTTAGAAAATCGGGAAAACCTGCTCTTTGAGCTGGATACCTATTTAGAAAATCTCAGTGCCTACCGGGATGCTCTGGCACACGAGGACCGGGAGGCCCTGACCGAGCTGCTCCGGCAGGGCCGGGACCGGAAACAGGAGGTGGACGGATGAATACCGTTACCGTAAACGCCTCGGGAAGCTACGATATTTTCATCGGCAGAGGGATTCTTCCCATGCTGGGGGAGAAAATCCAAGCCCTGGGCGCTGTTCAGAAAATCACCCTGGTGAGTGACAGCACGGTCTTTCCCCTCTATGGAGAGGCCGTCACCGCCATTCTGGAAAAGGCCGGGTTTACCGTCTCCCCCTTCGTCTTTCCCGCCGGGGAAGCCAGCAAATCCGGGGAAACCTATCTGGCCCTGTTAAACCACATGGCCCAGAACCAGATGACCCGCACGGACCTGGTTGCCGCACTGGGCGGCGGCGTGGTGGGAGACCTGGCAGGCTTTGCCGCCGCCACCTACCTCCGGGGCATCCGATTCATGCAAATCCCCACCACCCTGCTGGCTGCGGTGGACTCCTCGGTGGGCGGAAAAACCGCCATTGACCTTCCCGCCGGAAAAAATCTTGCCGGGGCCTTCTGCCAGCCCAAGCTGGTGGTCTGCGACCTGGACACCCTGGATTCCCTGCCCCGGGAAATTTTTCAGGACGGCTGTGCCGAGGTCATTAAATACGGGATTCTCTACGATTCCCAACTGTTTTCCCACCTGGAAAAGCATGGGTTGGATTTTGACCGGGAAGCAGTCATCACCCGCTGTGTGGAATTAAAGCGGGATGTGGTGGAGCAGGACGAGTTCGACACCGGACTTCGGATGAAGCTGAACCTGGGTCACACCATCGGTCACGGGGTAGAAGCTTGCAGCGGCTACACCCTGTCCCACGGAAAGGCTGTTGCCATCGGCACCGCCATCATCGCCGGAATTGCCCAAAATCTGGGAAGCTGCACCCAGGATACCCGGCAGCGAATCCTCGCTGTGCTCCGGCAGTTCGGACTTCCCACCGCCACCCAATACACCGCCGAAGCCCTTCTCTCCCATGTGCTGTCCGACAAGAAGCGGGCCGCAGACAGCATCCGTCTCATTCTCCCCCGGGAGATTGGACACTGTGACATCGTCCCCACCCCGGTGGACGCTCTGGAATCCCTTATAAAGGCAGGTCTTTCCTATGGACATCACCATCACCCCGGGAACGCTCCGGGGACGGATTACCCCGATTCCCTCTAAATCCCTGGCCCATCGGTATCTCATCTGCGCCGCCTTTGCAGACGGTCAAACGGAAATCCACTGTCCCCAGGTCAATCGGGACATGGATGCCACTGCCCGGTGCTTAAACGCTCTGGGGGCGGACATTCGCCGCACGGAAAAAGGCTACACCGTGATTCCCGCCCGGGCCATTCCTCATTCTGCTGTTCTCCCCTGCGATGACAGCGGCTCCACCCTGCGGTTTCTTCTGCCGGTGGCGGGGGCCCTGGGGGTGGATGCCACCTTTCAGATGACCGGGCGGCTGCCCAGCCGTCCCCTCTCCCCCCTCTGGGAAGAGATGGAGCGGATGGGCTGCACTCTCACCCGGCCCACCCCGGATACCCTTCGCTGCACCGGGCGTTTACAGCCGGGGCGGTACGAAATCCGGGGAGATGTGTCCAGCCAGTTTATCACGGGGCTGCTATTTGCGGCGGCTCTGATTCCCGGAAGCAGCGAAATTGCCGTCCTGGGGACGCTGGAATCCAAGCCCTACGTCACCATGACCCAAGGGGCCATGGCC
The DNA here is from genome assembly GCA_020025615.1 of Oscillospiraceae bacterium. Lineage (GTDB taxonomy): Bacteria > Bacillota > Clostridia > Oscillospirales > Oscillospiraceae > Faecousia. The sequence goes on from JAHHRT010000075.1 coordinate 5,641, forward strand.
CGATTTGGGCTGGAGACCTCCCAGTTCTCCGTTGTGGGCGGTTCCCCCTTCCGCTCCCCCGGCTCCCTCACGGTGGAAGCCGATTGGAGCAACGCCGCCTTTTTCCTGGCGGCAAAGGCCCTGGGAAATGACCTGGAAGTGGAAAACCTGAACCCCAATTCCTACCAGGGAGACCGGGCCATTCAGGAGCTGCTGCCCATGCTTTCGGAGACGCCCTCCATTTCCGGGGCAGATATCCCCGACCTCATCCCCATTCTGGCGGTAACTGCCGCCGCAAAGCAGGGCGCTGAATTTACCAATATCGCCCGGCTTCGGCTCAAGGAGTCCGACCGGGTGCAGTCCACGGTGGACATGATCACCGCTCTGGGCGGAAGGGCCCAGGCTGAGGGCGACACCCTCCGGGTCTTCGGCACTGGACTGACGGGCGGCACTGTGGATGCCCGTCAGGACCACCGCATTGCCATGTCCGCCGCCATTGCCGCAACGGTATGCACTGCCCCGGTGCACATTCTGGGGGCGGAGTGCGTCAACAAATCCTACCCTCAATTTTTCCAGGAATATTCCAGATTAGGAGGCCATTATGAGCAGTACATACGGTGAATGTTTGAAATTATCCATTTTCGGTCAGTCCCACGGCCCCGCCATCGGTATGACTCTGGACGGGATTCCCGCCGGGCTTCCTGTGGACCTTGACACCTTGCAGGAATTTCTCAACCGCCGGGCACCGGGCCAGGGTGCGTACACCACCGCCCGGAAGGAAGCGGATCAGCCTCAGTTCCTGGCCGGACTTCTGGATGGCTTCACCTGCGGTGCGCCCATTGCCGCCACCATCCGCAACAGCAACACCCGCTCCAATGACTACGACAATCTCCGGGACTGCCCCCGGCCCGGTCATGCAGACTACACCGCTCAGGTGAAATACGGCGGCTTCCAGGATACTTCCGGGGGCGGTCATTTCTCCGGGCGGCTCACCGCCCCGCTGTGCATTGCCGGCGGTCTGTGCAAGCAGTGGCTCCAGCTGGACGGGATTCAGGTACACGCCCGAATCGCCGCCATCGGTGGAATTCAGGATGCCCCTCTGGACCCGGTGCACCCGGAGCTTTCCCAGGCCGACCCCAGCTTCCCGGTGCTGGACCCCCAGGCCGGACAGGCCATGCGGGATAAAATCGCCGC
>JAHHRT010000076.1 GCA_020025615.1 Oscillospiraceae bacterium
ATTGTTGTGGTGGTTCTCAAGAAGAAGAAGGATCAGAAGTAAGATTTTCCTTCTCGATAACCCCTAAAATGTGGCGGTGCTGCTTCGGCGGCACCGCCATTTCACTGTCCCAAATCCCTTCGGATACCGCGATGTTTTTTCCTGCTGCGCTGTGGCAGTCTGGAAATTTGCAAATATGTAAAATTGGGGTTGACATTTGTAGCTATATCGTGGACAATAGGGAAACAGCACAGCTTGAGACCGGAGGCATTGACCAGCTTCCGACTGTGCAGTTTGCAAGAGAGGACAAGAGTGATGGAAAAACATAAACAGCACGAGAGAAAATTCGGAAGCCGCTGGGGCTTTATTCTGGCCTCGGTAGGTTCCGCAGTGGGTATGGCGAATGTCTGGGGATTCCCCAGCAAAATGGGCAGCAATGGCGGCGGTGCCTTCCTGCTGATTTATCTGTTCTTTGTGTTCCTGTTCAGCTTTGTGGGTCTGCCCGCCGAGTTTGCAATCGGACGCAGAGCCCGTACAGGCACCCTGGGTTCCTATGAAAATGCCTGGAATACCCGCGGCCATGGAAAAGTAGGCGGTCTGCTGGGCTGGCTGCCCCTGGCTGGCTCCATGTGCATTGCCGTGGGCTATGCGGTGATTGTTGCCTATACCCTCAAGGCTCTGTTTCATTCCCTCACCGGAACCCTGATGACGGCGGACCCGGTGACCTGGTTTGAAGGCTTCTCCCTCAATACCTATTCCGTCATTCCCTTCCATGTCATCGTGGTGGTGGGAACGCTGCTGACCCTGTTTCTGGGGGCCAAGAGCATTGAAAAGACCAACAAAGTTATGATGCCTGCCTTCTTCCTGATTTTTTTGGCACTTGCCGTCCGGGTAGCATTTCTCCCCGGTGTTCTGGAGGGCTATCGGTTCATGCTGATTCCCCGCTGGGACGCCCTGAAGGACCCCATGGTCTGGATTACGGCGATGGGTCAGGCATTCTTCTCCCTGTCCATCACCGGCAGCGGCATGATCGTCTATGGCGCATACCTGGACGACAAGGAGAATGTGGTGGATTTGTCCCTCAAGACTGCCTTCTTTGATACCCTGGCAGCCTTTGTGGCAGCACTGGTGATTATCCCCGCCTGCTTTGCCTACCATGTAGATGTGGGCGCAGGTCCCGGACTGCTGTTTGTGATTCTGCCTACCATTTTGCAGGATATTCCCATGGGACAGCTCTTTGCCGTCATTCTCTATGTGGCAATGATTTTTGCCGGTGTCAGCTCTTTGCAGAATATGTTTGAGGCAGTGGGCGAATCCCTCACCCATCGGTTCCCCAAGCTGAACCGCAAGCTGGTGCTGGCCCTGATGTGCGTTCTCTGCCTGGGCTTCGGTGTCAACATGGAGGCCATCTTCCAGTGGGGCCCCTGGATGGACTTTGTCTCCATCTACGTGATTCCCCTGGGCGCTATGCTGGGTGCGCTGTCCTGGTTCTGGATTATGAAGAAGGAAACCTTCCTGGGAGAGATTAACAAGGGAAGCGCCAGCCGCCGCGGCGATGTGTGGTACAATATGGGCCGGTATCTCTATGTCCCCATTACCATCATCCTTTGCACGGTAGCACTGTCCATGAAGATTGCATTCTAAGACTTTAGACTGTCGAAAAGCCCCTGCGCTTGTTTGACGGACTCAAAACCGCCGCGGAGTTTTCCGCGGCGGTTTTTGGCTCTGGGTTTGAAAAAGGAAACCAGGTTTGCTATAATGAAAAAAATCCAGATTTATGGGGAAACCCGGAGGAGAGAACATATGGCATACCTTGCGGTCATCGATACGGAGACAAACTGGAATGATGCGGTGATGTCCATCGGCATTGCCCTGGCAGAGGAAGGCTCCCTGTGCCTGAGAGACAGCAGATATTATGTGCTGGACCCTGAGTACCAGGTCGGGGGAATGTACGACCATGTGCTCCATTTGGTCCGAAGAGAAGACACCCGTGTGTGCACCCGCCGGGAGGCCATGGCGGAGATTTCCCAGTGGCTTTCGGAAGTGGGGATTGTGGGAATCTTTGCCTACAACGCCCGGTTTGACCGCAGCCATATGCAGGAGCTTGCGGATTTTCCTTGGTTTGATATTATGCGGGTGGCGGCCTATCGGCAGTACAACCCCTTCATTCCCAGCTCCGCCCCCTGCTGCTCCACGGGGCGGCTCAAAAGCCGCTACGGCGTGGAGCCCATGACCCAGCTGCTCACCGGGGACTGCTGCTATCGGGAGACCCACAATGCCCTGCTGGATGCTGTGGATGAGCTGAACATTATGAAATGCCTGGGCCTTCCGCTGGAGGTCTACCAGTGTGCCCGGCTGTAGGCGGGGAAGATTGGAAACCATGGGAGGAAAACAGAGATGCAGTGTGATTTTACCCGGGGACCCATTCGGCGCAGCCTGATGGTGTTCAGCCTGCCCCTCATTGGGGGCAATCTGCTTCAGCAGCTTTATAACATTGTGGATACCTGGATCGTTGGGCGGTATTTAGGGACTGTGGCCCTGGGCGCAGTGGGCAGTGCCTTTGCCTTGATGATTTTACTGAACAGCTTGCTGCTGGGCCTGTGCATGGGCAGCGGCGTGGTGTTCAGCCAGCTCTGGGGCGAGGAGAAGAAAGATGAGATGAAAACAGCCGAGGTAAACGCCTTTTTCCTCATTGCGGCAGCGTCGGGGATTTTGCTGGCAGTTTCCTATCTGGCCCTTCCGGCAATCTCCCGGCTGATGCGGATTCCTCCGGCGGCAGCGGCGGATTTTTCTGCTTACCTGTGGATCATTTTCCTGGGCATTCCCTTTACCTTCCTGTTTCACTTTTTCTCCGCAGAGCTTCGGAGCGTTGGAAACTCCCTGACACCGCTGGTGTATCTACTGATTTCTACAGTGGGAAATATCTTTCTGGACCTGCTCTTTGTACTGCGCTTTCACTGGGGCGTGGCGGGTGCCGCCTGGGCTACGGTGCTGGCCCAGGGGATTTCGGCGGTTGGACTGGCACTGGACACCTTCCTGCGGATGCCGCAGCTTCGTCCGGGCCGGGCGCATCTGCACCTGGAAGGGAAGACCCTGGGGCGGATTGCCTCGGTGAGTGTCCTGACCAGCTTGCAGCAGTCCATTATGAATTTCGGAATTCTCATGGTTCAAAGTCTTGTCAACAGCTTTGGTGTGGCGACCATGGCGGCCTTTGCGGCAGGCGTGAAAATCGATTCCTTTGCCTATTCTCCCGCCCAGGATTTTGCCAACGGATTCGCTACCTTTGTGGCCCAGAATGACGGGGCAGGGCAGAAGGACCGGGTGCGCCAGGGCTTCCGGGCGGCGGCAGGGATGTCCCTGGGCTTCTGCCTGGTGGTGTCGGTGCTGGTGTGTGTCTTTGCCAAACCCCTGCTCTCGCTGTTCATTGACCCCACAGACACAGAGGTGATGGCAATCGGCACGGCCTATCTGCGGACGGAAGGCGTGTTCTATGTGGGCATTGGAATGTTGTTCCTGCTCTATGCCACCTATCGGGGCTTGGAGAAGGCGGGAATGTCCATCGTTCTGACCGTCATCTCTCTGGGCCTGCGGGTGCTGATTTCCTATGCTTTGGCTCCCAGCTGGGGTGCCTGGGTGATTTGGATTTCCATTCCCATTGGCTGGCTGGCGGCGGATATTGTGGGACTTTACGGCCTTTACAGAAGAAATCAGAATACTTGAGCCTGTCAAAAAAGTGGTTACATCCCCATGGACGGAAAGGCTTTTTTGACACGTTGGGGCGGCTGTGTTTTGGCACAGCCGCCCCTTTCTTATGTGCGTTTCTATAGTTCCATACGCGCTTTGTGCAGTTTTTACTGGGATACGGTATAGAGCGAATAGAAGTAGCCCTTCCGGCGCATCAGCTCTTCAAAGGTGCCGGACTCGATGATCTCACCGACCTTCATTGCAAGAATTTGGTCGTACCGCCGGAGCAGGGATGCATCCAGATTATGGGTAACCACAATCCTTGTGATGTCGGACAGGTCCAAAATGGCACTGCTCACCTGATGGGCGGTTTCTGCGTCCAGGGCTGCTGTGGCTTCGTCCACAAACAGTACATGGCAGCTGCGCAGAAGGCTGCGGGCGATGGAAATTCTCTGCTTTTCACCGCCGGAGAGGTTCTGCCCGTTTTCGCCGCAGAGATAGTGCTCGCCTTTTTCGGCAATCAGCTGAGACAGACCGGACAGCTGGATAGCATGGTCCACCTGCTCCTTGGGAAAGTCCTTGAACATGGTGATATTGTCCCGAATGGAGGCGTTGAACACAAATACATTCTGCTGGATTATGGATACCAGGTCGTACAGGGACTTGCTGTTGATTTGGCGCAGTTCCGCACCGTCATAGGTAATGTCTCCCTGGTAGGAATGGCCTCCCATCAGAATATTCAGAAGTGTGGATTTTCCACAGCCGGAAGCGCCTACAATGGCGCAGCTCTTTCCGGATTCAAAGGTGCAGTTGATATGCTTCAGAACAGGCTTCTCAGGTTCATAGGAAAAGCTCATATCGGAAACGGTAATTGCTGTTTCTAACTGAGCTGGAATTTCCATTCCCGTATCCTGCACGTTTTCCTGCAAAGATGCCGCCAGCTTGTCAACCAGGGCCAGAGCCGCTTTGCGTTTGCCGAGAAGCACCGGCAGCTCTCGGATTGCCTCAATAAAAAGGCCGGTCAAATCGATAAAAGCAATTAACTCGCCGGGGGTGATGGGATAGCCGGAGCGGGTCATCATGCAGCCTACCAGGAAGGTGCCAAGCTGTGCAGTCACTGCCGCAACCGCACCAATCATATAGAGAATGGTACTCAGCTTGCCCTTTTGACATTTGGCAGCTTCTGCCTGGCGGTTGCTTTCTCCAACGATTTTCGCCATTTCCTTTTCTGCTTTGAAGCTCTTCATCACAGGAAATCCGTTGAGTGCATCCTGGAGCGTGGCGAGAAATTCGGCATTTCGTTCGGATACCCGTTTCTCGACTTTTTCCAAACGATTTCCCGTGAGTACGGCTGCCAGAACAGGGAGTGTGCAAAACCCTGTGGCAATTACAGTCATAATGGGACTGTAATACAGCATCATAACCAGGGCCCCGACGAACTCAAGAATATAGCTGGCAACCTGGAACTGTGCGCTTAGATAATCGGTTTCGATGGTATTGAGATCGTTGGAAAACCCGGATAAATACCCGGAGATATTTTCCCGGCGAAAGGCAGAGATGCTTTTACCTGTCAGTTTTTCAAAAGCATAGTCTTTATATTGCTGCATGGCGCGCTGCAAAAATCTAGGCTGTGTCCAATAGGTAATCTGCTTAAACACGATAATCAGCAGAATAATTCCTGCGGTCAGAAGCCCCAAAATGGGAAGGGCCAATGCGCCCGGTACCCCGGAAACGGCGTCCAGCATCTGCTGCAAAAGAAATGTGATGCCCAGATTCAGGGCGGCGGTGCACAGTCCTATGAGCAGTGCGATGGAAAATGGGATTCGGTTTCCTTTATAAAATTGAGATGTATATTCCCGCCGCAGTTTATGCTTCATGGCAAACTTCCTCCCACAATTTGAGAACGGGGTCATCCGGGCCGTCGATGCCTTCCTGCAAAACATTCACAATGGTATCCATGGCGGTGCTGCCAATGTTATCATAAGCTGCCCGCGGTTCATATTCTTCACAGAAACGGATATTTTGATTGGTGTAATTGGGAGCGGCATCAAAGGCCAGGGCAGTCCGCCGGGCTTTCCGCAGACACTCTTTTGCGGACTCCGGGTCTCCTACTCGCTGGTATACAGCTCCGCACAGGGCCAGAAGAAACGTAACATCCTTATCCAGATAGCTGGAACCTTTGTCCGAACGCAGACCGTTCAGATATGCAATCATCCAATTGAGCATCTCAATGGAAGAACGGTAGTCCTGCTTCTCAAAGAACAGGTTTATGAAACCGATTACGATCCGGTATAATCTGGTGGTACAGTGAATCAATGCATCGGAAAGATACGGCCAGGCTTCCATTCTCCGCCCGGGAATGGTGGCAAGCTCCTGACCGATGATGTCATTGTGGATGCCGCAGGGATTGTGGTTTTTCAGCTGCTCCAGTCCCTCGTAGGTTTTGCCCAGGGAAAGATAGGAAATACCGATTTCTCTGCCAATAGAGGTTTCGCTGATTTCCGGGTCTTTGTTCTGGTCAATCAAGTCACAGGCGTGCTGCATCAGCTCCACAGAGCGGGAAAAATAACGGTCATTCCTGGCTTCAATTCCGGCAAGGTTATAGAGGACACCGCTGTGATAAACAATATCAAAATCGTTGGGGTAGCGCTGAAGCCAGCTTTCTACATCGTCCCAGCAGCCTTCGTAGTTCTTTTCCAGCTTGATTCCTTTGATGGCCTTTAAAATCCGCTCCTTGTCGCTGGGACACATCTGATATCCCACCAGAGAATCTACAGACACGCCGAAGAAGCTGGCAAGCTCCATAATGAGCCCAATGTCCGGGGTAGACAGATTCTGTTCCCATTTGTAGATGGCTCCGGCGGTCACCCCCATGGCTTCTGCCAGCTGTTCCTGGGTGAACCCCTTCTGCTTTCGCAATGCCTTGATATTTTCAGAAAACGTTGTTTTCATTGTTTTCCACCTCCGTTTTGTGCTCTCATTGTAGCATAGAAAAAAGTGGGATGGAACTCACAGACAAGACAGACGGTAGAGAAATATTCCTACCAACAGTTGGATTCTGCCCACGCAGGGCGAAAAAATAAGCAGCACCCACTGGGTGCTGCTT
>JAHHRT010000077.1 GCA_020025615.1 Oscillospiraceae bacterium
CTGCACCAAAAAGCGAGCAGCCGACCCTTTTGGGTCAGCTGCTCGCCTTTTGATTATTCGTAATAGAAGTTCAGCGGGTAGTCATAAACATCGTGCCCGGTGGAAAGTACTTTGCCCTCCACCAGAATGTACATACTATCCGCCTCAAAGGCCGTGAGGAAGGTATTCACCACACTGCCCATCAGGACGTATTCCCCGGCTGTGCCCAAGGACTGGGCCGCCTGGGCAAATTCCCGGCTCAGATCCAGGGTGAGCACGTCGTCTTCCGTTTGGCAGCTTCTCACCGTGACCTTCTCCGGCAGCACCCCCTTGTCAGAAAGCAGGTCCATCAAGGCCTGGGGCGTGCACTGAGAAATTTCCGCTGTCTCAGAAAGAATCCGTTCCGCGGTATCATCCCCGTGGAAATAAGTAACCGTCTCCATCACCGCCTGGGTGGTTTCCGCTCCGGCGGTATCCTTGGTCTCATCCTTGCCCTGACAGGCTGACAGGTTCAGCAGCAGGATTGCCGCCGTCAACAGTGCTGTAACTTTCTTCATGGTATGCTCCTTTCCCGTGTTTCCACGGCTCTACGGCATTGGTGTCGTTTCTTGCAAAGGATGCTTCATTATACCACAGGCTGTTTTCCTGTCAACTAAAAACGTTCTGAGTGTCAAAAAGTTCTGTAAAGTCGGTTAATTGGGTTTCCTTCCCTTTCCGGCTGCATGGATGCCGCCGCTTACGGGATTCGATAAAGCCGCTTGCCGTTTTCCAGGGTGATTTTTTCGATTTCCTCTACGGAAAGTCCCCGGACCTGGGCCAGGGTTTCTGCCATGCGGTAGATTCTTCCCGGATCGTTGCGCTTGCCCCGGAAGGGCTCCGGGGACATATAGGGGCAGTCCGTCTCCAAAACGATTCGGTCAATGGGCACTACCGCTGCGGCTTCCAGGGCTTTTCTGGCATTTTTAAAGGTCAGCACCCCGGTAAAGCCCACATACCAGCCCTTGGCAGTGAGCTGCCGGGCCATTTCTGCGGAGCCGGAATAGCAGTGGAACACACCTCGAACCTGGGGAAAGTCCTCCAAGATCCGCAGGCAGTCCTCGTGAGCCTCCCGGTCGTGGATAATCACCGGCAAGTCCAGCTCCTGCGCCAGAGCCAGCTGGGCCCGGAACGCCTTCTGCTGAAGCGCCCGGGGCACATCCTCATAGTGGTAGTCAAGGCCGATTTCACCGATGGCCCGAACCTTGGGATTCTCCCGGCACAGCTGCCGGTAGGTTTCCAGCACCTGGTCATCCACTTCCAGCGCGGCATCGGGATGGGAGCCAACAGCGGCATAGATATAGTCATACTGCCGGGCCTCTTCCACTGCATGGCGGGAAGTTTCCAGGCTGCATCCCGGATTCATCAGCAGAGCAATGCCCTGGCTGGGGAAGCTTTCCAGCAGGGCCTGCCGGTCCTCGTCAAAGGCATGGTCGTCCATATGGGCATGGGTATCAAATAACATGGGTTTTCTCCTTCACGCTGCCCACCCTACAGAGCTTGCGGGCAGCCGATTTCTAATCTTCTAAAATTGCCACCAAACAGCCATCCAGCTCCCGAACCGCCGGGTCCTGAAGGGAAAAGTTCGTGTGGCAGGGGTAGCCCCGCAGGCCCTCCCCCGTGCGCTTGACCTCCGCCTCCTTGAGCACCCAGAAGGTCAGCAGGGCCCGCCGTTTGTCCCGGGCTGCTTCCCACTGAGCCATTTCACCCGGGGAGAGAATCTTTTCCGCCAGGCCCAGAGAAATCTCCCGGTCCAGCTCTTCCCCATCGATGCCCACATTCTTGTCCGAGAGGACGCAGAAGGCATGGCGCTTCGTATGGGTAATGGAAAAGTGCAGAGGGCTGTTGGGAAAATAGGGCTTTCCCCGGTCCGTGACGGCTATGGGAGGAAGGGGTTCCCCGGTCTCCGCCTCATAGAGCTTTGCCAGCAGCTGCCGTCCGGCCTCATGTCCGCTTTGTTCCCCCAGGGAACAGGATGCAATTTTCACAGGGCGTCGATGATGTTGGGGTCATCCGGCTCCCGGAACTGCTTCCAGCCCCGCAGCCGCTCCAGCAGCATCAGGATTCCCATCACAAGAACCGCAATGCCGATGAGCACAAACACCAGACGGGAGGTGGTCATGGGCAGGAGCACCAGCACACCGCCCAGCACCGTGGTGAGTATGGGCAGAAGCGCGGAACCAATGCGGCAGCGCAGATAGAGAAGGTCCTGAATTCCCTGAATCATCAGCAGCAGGCCCGCAAGGCGGCCCACCCAGGCAGCCAGGATCAAAGGATTGGCAATCATCCAGGCTCCCACCAGAATAAAGGCCACTGCCCCCAAAACCTTGGCAACCAGATTTCCCGGTACTGCCACAGCAGAGACACCGAAGCCGATACCAATCACCACCAGAATCCATCCCAGCACCCGCACCAGCAGGGCTGCGGCAGAATCCGGGCTGAAAATCAGCACCAAGCCCAGCAGCATCAGAATCATGGGGGTAATCAGCAGCTTTAGCAGCGTGCGCAGGTCAGTTTTGTTCATAAAAATCACCTCTTGTATGTGTAGTATATCCATATTTCCCCGGTCTGTCAATGAAATCCCAAAGGCGCTGCCCGGTCATATTGTGGAGGCCCGGGGCATAGTCTTTTGCAGACGAGGAGGGATGAACATGGAAGAGGCGACCCACAAGCTGACCATGACAGATCGGCAGGCACTGACCATGACCGGCGTAACAGAGGTCGTGAGTTTTGATGACAGCGCCGTGATTCTGCACACCCAGCTGGGGACACTGACGGTTCAGGGCCGGGATCTGCACCTCAAAACCCTGTCCCTGGACGGGGGGCAAGTGGAGGTGGACGGCACCGTTTCCGCCCTGATTTATGAGGAGCCCAGAAATCCCGGCGGCTGGCTCAGCCGTCTGTTTGGATGACCCCGCCGGCGCTGGCTGCCCGGCAGTTTCTTGCCAGCTGTCTTTTGGGCTGCATTCTGGGCTGTTTCTACGGATTTTTGCGGCCTCTGCGGCCCCGCCACACCGTTCTGGCGGACGGGCTGTTCCTGCTGGCAGCCCTGTGGGGGCTTACCTGCCTGGATTTCGGAATCTGCGGGGGTGATCTGCGCCTGGGCTGTGGATTCGGGGTGCTCGCCGGGGGGCTCATCTTCCGCTGGACAGCGGGGCAGCTGCTCCGGCCTGTGTTTTCCCGATTTTGGAAATTTATGGCAGGTGTTTGGCGGCTGGTTTGCCGCCCTTTCAAAAAATTTTTCGCATTTTCAAAAAAATTGTTTGCATATATCAGAAAATGGGGTACAATAGTAGAGATTAACCGTCACAGTCGACGGATACCCAGAGGTACATCCCATGGAAGAAAAGAAATTCGAACTAAAAAACGTTCAGCTGATCCTGCGTCCCAGTACGCCTCTGCTGAAGCTCCTGGTGATCATCCTCGTCGTATTCTCTATGGCGGCGCTGATTGCATTGAGCTGGGTACAGCACAGCATCGGCAGCGAAACCGAGGCCCTTCGCAAGGAGGCCGCCGCTTTGGAGCAAAAAAATCAGGAGCTGGAGCAGCGGCTTCAGAATCCTGACTCCGCTGACAGCGTCAAAGCAATCGCTCAGGAGGAACTGGGGCTGGTTGATCCGAACACCATCTTTATGAAACCGGAATAAAATAATGGAGGAAACAATTCAAACTATGGAGTTAACCGTTGGAGCCATCTTAGAGGGTAAGGTCAAGTCAATCACCAATTTCGGCGCATTCGTCTCTCTCGATGAAAACCATGTGGGCATGGTACATATCTCTGAAGTTGCCAATGCCTATGTCAGTGACATCCGTCAGCACCTCACCGAAGGTCAGGACGTGAAGGTCATGGTCATCGGCAACGAGAACGGAAAGATCAATCTGTCCATCAAGCGGCTGGAACCCAAGCCCCAGCGCGGCAATGCCCCCCGGAACAACAACCGCGGTCCCCGTCGCGACGGCGAAGGGCATCCGAATTCCGGCTCCTTCCGCCGGGAGCGTCCCGCACCTGTTCAGGCCGCTGCTCCCAAGACCGCCGATCAGCTGTTTGAGGAAAAGCTCAAGGCTTTTATGTCCGAATCCGACAGCAAGATTTCCTCCATTAAGCAGTACTCTGATCACCGTACCAGAGGCAGCCGAAGAAGATAAGCCCGACAAAGGCAGACTGTCCGGCGTTCCGGGCAGTCTGCCTCATTGCTATCTCCCAGAGAGAAGGATAACTATGATAACAACTGTCATCACCGGCGGTTCCCGCGGAATCGGCGCTGCCGCTGTGGAACAATTCTGTGCTGCCGGGCATCGGGTGTTCTTTCTGTATGAAAAGAACCACGAACGCGCCCAGGCGGTTGCGCAGAAAACCGGTGCCACGCCCATCTGCTGTGATGTGACAGACAGCGAGGCTGTGAAAGCCGCCTTTCAGAAAATCGGAAACATCGACAATCTGATCTGCAATGCGGGAATCTGCCACTATGGGCTGATGAGCATGATGTCCCAGGAAGAATGGGACCGAATCTTTGCCGTCAACGTGGGCGGTATCTACCACTGCGTAAACGCTGCCATGCCCAGCTTTCTGGAAAAGCACCGGGGCTCTATTGTCACCGTTTCCAGTATGTGGGGCCGGGTCGGCGCGTCCTGCGAAGCCGCCTATTCCGCCACCAAGGGGGCTGTCATCGCCCTGAGCAAGGCGCTGGCAAAGGAGCTGGGCCCCAGTGGAATCCGGGTCAACTGCGTGGCCCCCGGGGTGATTCTCACAGATATGTGCGCCCAGCTGGACCCCGAGATTTTGGAGGAAATGGCCCAGGATACCCCTGTGGGCCGGAACGGGACCCCCCAGGATGTGGCGAAAGCCATGGAATTCCTATGTAATGCAGATTTTATCACCGGGCACGTGCTGAACGTAGACGGTGGATATGTAATTTAGGAGGAACAGAGATATGAAACTGGCAATTGCCTGCGATCACGGTGCCCTGGAGCTCAAGAATGTAGTCAAGGCACATCTGGAACAGAAGGGCTATGAAGTCGTTGACTTCGGCACCTACACCGCTGCAAGCTGTGACTACCCCGAGTTTGCCGGCGCAGCCGCCAAGGCCGTAGCCTCCGGCGAATGTGAGAAGGGCATCGTCATGTGCACCACCGGCATTGGCGTTTCCATCACCGCCAACAAGGTGAAGGGCATCCGCTGTGCCCTGCTCAGCGATGTGCTGTCCGCCAGAATGACCCGCCTGCACAACGACACCAACATGATGGCCATGGGTGCCGGCATCATCGGTCAGAACCTGGCTATGGAAATCGTAGATACCTGGCTGGGCACCGAATTCTCCGGTGAGGAGCGCCACCAGCGCCGAATCGACAAGATGATGGCCCTGGAAAACGACTAACCTAAAAAGCGGAAGCCAAGGCTTCCGCTCAGCGTGTCGAAAAAGCCTTTTCTCCCCGCTGAGGCGACTTTTCAGGACTTCAAAAAGTTCTGAAAAGTCGATTGATTGAACGCGAAAGACACCCCTGATGGGTTTCTTTCACACTATCTTCCTTTCCGTTCACGGGGATGTAACCACCTTTTTGACAGTCTCAAGCGGAAGCCAAGGCTTCCGCTTTTATTGATTTTTAGAAAATAAGCCCTTAGAAAGGAGCTGTTTTTATGACCCTTTTTGTTGGTTTTCTGGTCTGCATCCTCATGGGCTTTGCCGACATTCAGTATGCCGCTGCCAAAAAGTGCCGCCGCTTTCTGACGCGGCTGCTGCCCCTGGTGTTTCCGATTTTGGTGCTGGCTTTCTGCGCAGCAGTTGCCGCTTCCGGGGGATATTCTGAAAGCGTTCTGGCAGAAAACCAGGCCTTTGCCTTTTTCCTGGCAGTGCCTGCTGTCAGTGCCCTGGTCGGCTGCTTCATGGGGCTGGTCCTTGCCAGACTGACAAAGCAAGTCAACAAACCCACCACCGACGAATCCTAAAGAAGAAGTGCCGCAGATTTTTGCAATCTGCGGCACTTTCTGTTTCTTAGAAGCGGTAGCCGGCCTCCAGCAGCCGAGTGAGAGCCTCATTGGCTTCCTCATCGGTAAACAGTTCTGTAAAACGCTTGTCTACTGCCAGGGCTTCCAGGGTAAACTCTAAATGGCCCTTGTCCGAAAGCGCCTGGAAACCGTCACTGAGCCGATGTCCCGAAAGAATCCGGTGTGCCGCTTTCACGGCTTCCTCCGGCTCCACCGGGCGCACCCGGACCCCAAGCTGCTGGGCCTTCTCCCGATTTGCTGCCCATGCAGCGATGAATTTCTGTTCCATTTTGCAGTACCTCCTGCTTCCAAGGCCCTACCCCGCCGGGAACAGGCCCTAATTTTAAGGCTATTATAACGGACCCGTCTGCAAAAAACAAGTCATTCCCCAGGACAGGCTGAAAGCAATCACACCTAAAAATACCCGCCGGTGAGGCACGAGCCAGACTGAGCGGACAATGCGCGGAAACGAAAATAGGCCCGTGACTGAGTAAGCACAGCACCCCATTTTTCAGTTGCACCAATGTAGGGAATGGTCTTGACCATTCCGCGGTACAATCACGGACGGCAAATGGCACCGAAACACGACGCTGTGATTTTCAGAAAACATATGCAGTACACAAGGGAGCGATACCGAGCGGGTTAGGGAAGTGACGAATATAGACCAGCAAGCGCACGTATTAGCTGCCCGCCTTGCGGGCCGGTGGCTCCGCCGGGTATCTTTCTTGTCTTGCCACAAGAAAGATACGAAAGAAAGGCCCTCAGGGGA
>JAHHRT010000078.1 GCA_020025615.1 Oscillospiraceae bacterium
GATACCCCCCTGGGGTATCTGTATTATATACCCCCCTGGGGTATCTTGTCAATAGCATCTTACAAAAAATTTCCTGGGGAGTTTTTCTCCCCAGGAACTCAAATTATTTATTACTGGACGGGAATTCCCTTCTCTTTGTAGTATCGGGCAGCGCCGGGATGGAAGGGGGCAGTCATGCCGGAAGTGGCGAATTCCAACGTCAGTTCGGCGCCCATGCCGTGGGCTTCTTCAATGGTCTTCTGCTGTGCAAAGAGCGTCTTGGTGAGATTGTAGATGCTGTCTTCCGAAGCGGTGTCCGAAGCGACCAGCACCGCCTTCACCGCCACCGTCTTCACTGCCTGCTCCTGCCCTGCATAGCTGTTTGCAGGGATAGTATATTCCGAATAGAAGGAGGAAGCGCCCAGCAGCTTTCCTATGGTCACCACATCCAGGGGGACCAAATAGACCTGGGCATTGCGGAACGCCTCTGTCACCGCCGGCGTGGGCACGCCTGCCACCACAAAGGCCGCATCGATTTCTCCGTCGATCAGAGCCTGGGCACTGTCTGTATAGCCCGTATAGCTGGGCTGCAAATCGTTCACGGTCATGCTTGCAGCACCCAGCACGTCCTTCACGGTAAAGAGCGCCCCGGAGCCCTTGGCGCCCACCGCCACCGGACGTCCCCGGAGATCATCGAGGGTTTGTATGGAAGGATCTCTGGTGATGAGCTGGACCGGCTCGGCATAAAGCCCTGCCACCGCCCGGAAGCTGTCAATCCGTCCCTCCTTATCAAAGGCCCGCCGTCCCTGCCAGGCATAGGACATCACATCGGACTGTACCAGCCCCAGCTGATATTCCCCGGAATGAAGGCCCTGCAGGTTGGCTTTCGAGCCCTGGGTGGACACGGTGCTCACACTGATCCCGCTGTCTGACAGGTTCTGCTTCAGCACCTCGCCATAGCTGTAATAAATACCGCCGGGGTCACCGGTTCCCATGGTCATTTTTTCCGTTGCCGATGCGCCGCAGCCCACCATACCAAGGGCCAGAACCGCCGCCAGCGCTGCCGAAAGGATCTTTTTCATATGCGCTCTTCCTCTCCCGTTTGGTATACATAATTCCTACGGTCATTATACATAGTGGATTGGCATTATGCAAGCTTAGGCATCGACTTTATTTTTATATTTATCAACTTTTTCTACATTGTTCTAAAATTTTATCCAGTTTTTTCCAAAATTTGGCTGTGACGTTCTCCCAGCACCGCCGAGTTGGTTTACATATCACAGAGTGACATTTCCGTCTGATTATCCCTGTATCACCACGCTTTTCCAGAGATACCGCCCCGGAGAACCGTCCGAAAAATCGAAGTACTCCCGCCGTCTTTTTATTTTTGCAAGTTTCAATTTCAAAACTTGCATAATTTACCAAATACATCCAGCTTGAAAATCGTCATTTCTCCGATTTACAGTTCAGCAAAACAGGAGTATAATAGCCCGCAGAAATAAAAAAAGGAGAGAAAAGTGTATGAATCAAGATTTAACCGTTGGAAAGCCCAGCAGCGTACTTTGGAAATTCTGTCTCCCCCTCTTTGGCAGCATTGTTTTCCAGCAGCTCTATAACATCGCAGACAGCTTAGTAGCCGGTAAGTTCATCGGTGAGCAGGCTCTGGCTGCTGTCGGCAACGGCTACGAAGTCACCTTGCTGTTTATCGCCGTAGCCTTTGGCTGCAACATCGGCTGCAGCGTTGTCACCGCGCAGAAGTTCGGTGCCCATCAGTACGCTGAGGCCCGAACCACAGTCTACACCACTTTAATTGCCTCCGGCGTCATCTGCCTGGTGCTGATGCTGGGCGGATTCCTGGGGCTGGACGGCCTGCTTCGACTGATTCACACTCCTGAGGATGTGTTTGCAGACTCCCGGTGCTACCTGGACATCTACATTCTCAGCCTCCCCTTCGTATTCTATTATAATGTAGCCACCGGCATCTTCTCCGCTCTGGGCGATTCCAAGACGCCCTTCTATCTGCTGGTTGCCTCCTCTCTGTCCAATATCTTCGCAGATATTCTCTTTGTCACTGCCTTCCACATGGGCGTGGACGGTGTGGCATGGGCTACCCTCATCTGCCAGGGTGTCAGCTGTCTGGCTTCTCTCTGGCTGGTCCGCAAAAGAGTGCACTCCATCCCCGCAGAAGGAAAGGTTCCCCTGTTCTCCTGGAAGCTTCTGGGCTCTATCTCTGTGGTTGCCATCCCCAGTATGCTCCAGCAGAGCTTCATCTCCATCGGCAACATGATGATTCAGTCCATCATCAACACCTTCGGCTCCGGTATCATGGCTGGCTATTCCGGCGCCATCAAGCTCAACAACCTGGTTGTCACTGCCTTTACCACCCTGGGCAACGGTATCTCCAACTACACCGCCCAGAACCTGGGCGCAGACAAGCCCGACCGAATCCGGGAAGGCTTCAAGAGCGGTGTGCTTCTGGTGGCCTCTCTGTGCATCCCCCTGTCTCTCCTCTACTTCTTCCTGGGCAATAAGCTCATGTACCTGTTCGTGGAAAATCCCACCGGTCAGGCTCTGGCTTCCGGCACCCTGTTCTTGAAGATCGTAGCTCCCTTCTATATTGTGGTCGCTGTCAAGCTGGTGAGCGACGGTATTCTCCGGGGTTCCGGTCAGATGAAGCGGTTTATGATTGCCACCTTTGCCGACCTGATTCTCCGGGTCGTCCTGGCAAAGGTTCTCTCCACCGTCATGGCAAGCAGCGTGGGTATCTGGCTGTCCTGGCCCATCGGCTGGGTGGTCGGTTCTATTCTCTCCCTCTTCTTCTACATCAAGAGCCCCTGGAACAAGCATCCCGCAGAAAACTAACACAATCCCCCTGTGTGGCTTCAAGCGGTTGAAAAGGTTTCACCGTGTCCAAAGGGTATCAAGCAGCTGTAAGCGGCATCACCGCTTACAGCTGCTAAAATTTTGCCGCTTCAGCGGCAAATAAAGTCGAAATCATTTTCCACGGGGGCGTGTACCTCATGGAAAATACAGCTCGACCTGACCTGCAAAAGTTTGGCGGAAAGCCCCGAAGGGGATTTTCGCCGGTCTCTCCCCCGGTGCACGCACCGGGGGATTTTTCGATCTGTTCTGAATAAAATTGGAAGGACAGGCAAACAATACCTGGGAAGAAATTCTTTAGGAGGTATTGTAAATGAAAGCCCATTTCTTTCGGTTTCTGTCTGCGGTTTTCTTTGTTATGGCCCTGATGGGCAACGTCTATGCCCAGGAGCCGGACAGCGAATTCTGTTTTGCGGCAGAGGATTTCCCGGAAGCCATCACCGGGGTCTGTCTCACGGAGCTGCCCCAGTCCGAGGAAGGTGTCCTGATGCTGGGAGACCGTGTTCTCCGGGCAGGGGATATTCTCACAGCGGACCAGGCCGTCCAGATGACCTTCGTTCCCACGCCCGCCCAGAAGGATCGGGTTGTAGAGGTCAGCTATCTGCCCATCTTTGACAACCATGTAGCAGCCGTCCAGACCGCCATCCTCTCCATCGCCGGGAAGGAGGATCTTCCCCCCATTGCCGAGGACTCCGCCGGAGAAACCTATAAAAATCTCCCCAACACCGGGAAGCTCAAGGTAACGGACCCGGAGGGCCAGGCCCTCACCTTTACGATTCCCCGCCAGCCCCGCCGCGGCACGGTGGAAATCGCCGAGGACGGCAGCTTCACCTACACGCCCAAGAAGAACAAAGTCGGCATCGACTCCTTCACCTACACCGCCGCAGACCCTGCGGGAAACGTCTCCCGGGAAGCCACCGTCACCATGACCATTTTGAAGCCCTCAGATGCGCCCCAGTACGCCGACACCGCCGGGCAGTCCTATCGCTTTGCCGCTGAGTGGATGAAAAATACAGGAATCTTCGTGGGAGAGACCATGAATGGCACCCCCTGTTTTCACCCGGAAAAGCCTGTGACCCGTGGGGAATTTCTCACCATGCTGGTAAAGTCCCTGGAGATTCCCACCCAGGAGGAGCTGACCGTTACCGGCTACACCGACGAAATTCCCGGCTGGCTGCGCCCCTACCTCACCGCTGCCATCCGTTCCGGGATCACCGCAGGGCTGCCGAACCAGACCGTGTTCGGTGCCGATGAGCCCATTCCCGGAGCGGAAGCCGCAGTGATGCTCCAGAACGTTCTGAAGCTGGAGCCTGTCTCCCAGGAGGATGCGCAGACCGTTCCCGCCTGGGCAGGTCCTGCCCTGTCTGCCTTGGAGGCAGCAGGAATCCCCCTCGCTGAGGAGGAGCCCCTCACCCGTGGGCAGGCCGCAGAAATTCTCTATACCGCCCACCAAATGAAGCTGTCTTAAACGAAAACGTCCCGACTTCCTGTTATTCGGAAGTCGGGACATTTTTAGAAGGTATTTTTTACTTTTTCAGGTCGTCGCCTGCAAAGTATTTCTTAAGGGGTACATACAGCACACCGGCAATCAGCAGGGCCAGCAGCATATTGGGCAGCATATACATTCCGTTGTAGGCCAGAGAGTAAAGAGCTGCATTGTCGAAGGTGCCCAGCAGGGGCAGAGTGGTGGGCTCCGTAATCCGATAGACGGTGACACCGGAGATATAGTGTACAGCAAAGCGGGCGGCACAGCCAATCACAGTGCCCGGGAAGATACCCCAGGCCTTGCCCTTAAACAGACCAGCCAGGCCGAGAGGGGTGAAGGCCAGCAGGTAGTCCAGCAGCATGGACTGCCAGCCCCAGGCGTAAGCACCGTCAAAAACCAGCTGCAGCAGACCGAAGACAAAGCCGGCACCCAGGCCTCTCCACAGGCCGAAGCGAAGGGCATAGAGGAGAATGGGGAACATTGCAGGGGTAAGAGAGCCGCCGGCGGGCAGCTCGTAGAGCTTCACGAAGCTCAGAACGAAGGCCAGAGCCACCATGATGGCGCCTTCCGTGAGGGCGCGCATCTTCTTATGGGTATTGTTTTCCATGGGAAAACCTCCAAAATAAAAAGTATCGCATTGCAAACCCGTCAAGGTGCAATGCGATACGATGGTATCCCATTTGTGCATCTTTCCCTACGACGGCACTGACCGTATCAGGTTCGCGGGTCTGAGCACCATAGCTCACTCTCAGCCGGATGATTTCGGCTCCCCGAAGACTAAATTTGTTTTGCGATCTTTTATATTATAGTACGGCTGTCGAAGCTTGTCAAGCCATCTCCAGGCACAGCTGCTTGCCGCCCAGGATATGGAAGTGCAGATGGGGCACAGTCTGTCCGGCGTCGGCACCGCAGTTGGAAACCACCCGGTAGCCGCCCGTCAGGCCCTCCTGAGCTGCCAACTTGGGAATCACCTCAAAGATATGGGCAACCACAGCGCTGTTTTCGGCAGTGATGCCGTTGACATCCTGGATATGGGTCTTCGGAACGACCAGGATATGGGTAGGGGCCATCGGTGCGATGTCCCGGAAGGCGTAGACAAGCTCGTCCTCATAGACCTTTGTGGAAGGAATTTCGCCGCCGATAATTTTACAGAATAAGCAATCAGACATTTTATATTACCTCCTAATGGTTATAAGCCAAAGATATGCACGCCCACCAGGCTCACAATGACCATGATGATGCCTGCCATAATGACGCCAAGGGAAACGGACAAAGCCGTCTCCTTCGCACCCATGCCCAGGAAACTGGCACCCAAGGTGCCGGTCCAGGCACCGGTGCCGGGAATGGGGATGCCCACAAAGAGAATCAGTGCCAGCATGAGGCCGCATTTTCCCGTCTTCCGGGCCATAAGCTTCCGCCCCACCTTCTCTCCCTTATCATGGAAGAAATGGCAGATTCCCCCGATGATCGGCTTATCCAGGCCCCAGATCAGAAACTTCCGGGCAAAAAAATAGATAATCGGCACCGGCAGCATATTGCCAAAGACGCAGACGATGATCGAGGGGATCGTCTTCAAGCCCATACCGATGGCAATGGGGATTGCTCCCCGCAGCTCAATGAGCGGAACCATGGAGATAAAGAAGGCGGCAAAGTATTTAGAAATTAGTTCTTCCACTAGTAAAACCATCCATTTTAGTTCGTTTTTACTCATTATAACATAGATAATCTGGGGTTGCAATGGAAAAACCGCTTTATTTCTTACGTTTTTGTTAAGTTTACATTGGCTGCCCAGCCGCAGGGCAAAGGCTCACCCGAAGGGAGCCGTGAAGCGAATCTGGATAGCCGTGCCTGCCGAGGGCAGTCACTCCTAAAAATACCGGATGTCGAAGTACGAGCCTGACTGAGAGGGCAAACCTGCACCACCGTCCACACACCAGGTTGCAGTGTGCCCACCGCGCCAAGCCAAATGCGCCGACTAATGTAGGGAACGGTCTTGACCGTTCCGGGTCGGCAGGGCCGACTGCCAATGCGTGCACGGTGCGGTAGAAATCGTTTTTACCCTGACCCGCTCGGTTTCGTTTCCCAATGCACCGTGTTCGGTTTATCAAAATCACAGCGTCGTGTTTCGGTGCCATGCACCGTCACTTATTGTACCGCGGAATGGTCAAGACCATTCCCTACATTGGTGCAGCTGAAAATCGGGGTACTGGGGTTACTCTGTCACCTGCTCTTCCCCCCTCTCAGTCTCGTTTCACTCGCCAGCTCTCCCAGAGGGAGAGCCTTGGAAC
>JAHHRT010000079.1 GCA_020025615.1 Oscillospiraceae bacterium
GGATCCGACACACATCGTCGCCCTGGCCCATGCCAAATTCAAAGCACAGGTATCCGCCGGGCTTCAGCACCCTGGCGTAATTCTGGGCGATCGCCCGGTAGAAATCCAGGCCGTCGTCGCCGCCATAGAGGGCCATGTGGGGCTCGTAATCCTTGACGCTCACAGGAAGCATCTCCATCTCTTCCCCGGTGACATAGGGGGGATTGGAGACGATCATATCAAACTTTCCCAAAAAGGCAGGGGGGATTCCCAGGGCATCCACCCGAACGCAGGTGACCCGTCCCCCCAGCTTATTGCGCTGGACATTCTTCTTGGCAACCGCCAAAGCCTGCTGAGACAGATCTCCCAGGGTGACCCGGGCATCTTTTACCCGGCTGGCAAGGGCAATGCCGATGCAGCCGGAGCCGCAGCACAGGTCCAGAACCCGGGGGTCCTGCTGGAAGAACAGCGCCTTCTTAATGGCAAGCTCTGCCACTGCACAGGTATCGTCTCGGGGGATCAGCACATCCGGGCTCACATAAAGGGGCAGCCCGTAAAACTCCCACTCTCCCAGAACATAGGGCAGGGGTTCTTCTTTGAGAAGGCGCTGCAGGCCTTCTGCGACACCCTGGCAGACCTCCTCCGGGGCATAGAGCTCCTTATGGGCCAGAATATATTCCTGAGATTTACCGGATACATGGCAGATGAGGTATCTTGCCACCATTCCTGCCGTCTCCGCATCCTCCACCCCGATGAGGGCCCGTCTGGTATCGAGATAGAGGGTTCCATACTGCTTTACCAAGCGTCTGCCCCCTCTTTCTCGGGAAGCACTGCCTGCACAGCGGCAATGCCCACCTCGATCATGGAGTCGTCCGGCTCGTTGGTGGTGAAGTTTTGAAGCCACATACCGGGAGCTGTGAGAATCTTGGTAAACTTGTTATCGTTGCGACCTGCCCAGCGGTTGATTTCATAGGTGATGCTCACCACCAGAGGCAGAAGCAGCAGCTTGAAAGCAATCATCAGCAGCCGATAGAGGAAGGTTCCCCGCATGGCTTCCAGCGCCGGAATCAGGGCCAGCAGTGCGGAAGAAGCAACGCTGAACACCAGAATGGAAATAACCATCACCACCAACAGGAAGCTGGTGCCGCACCGAGGGTGAAGCCGTGTCTGCTTGCGCACGTTTTCCACCGTGAGAGGCAGTCCCGCTTCGTAGCAGCGGATGGTCTTGTGCTCTGCTCCGTGGTAGGAAAATACCCGCTTCATCTCCTCCATCCGGGAAATGAGGAGCATATAGAGGAGGAAGATTCCCATACGAATCAGGCCCTCAATCAGGTTGATTACAAAGTTATTCTCAATCCAGCGGTCAAAAAATCCGCCGATGACCATGGGAAGCAGGAAAAACAGGACAATCGCCAGTCCCATACCCAGGGCAACAGCGCCACCTACAATGATCTTCTGGAAGGTCTCTCCGCTCACTTTGGAGGACAGCCACTTTTCAAACTTGGATGGCTCCTCCTCAACATCCTCGGTAGACAGGTCCGCAGAGCGCATCAGCGCCTTGACGCCCACCACCTGAGAATCAAAGAAGGTAAAGACGCCCCGGATAAAGGGCTTGGACTTCCAGGATTTTGGGGGATTCAGCTTCCGGTCCTTGACCTCTACCGTCAGACCATCCTTCCCCCGTACCACAATGGCGTCCTTTTCAGGGCCGCGCATCATAATGCCCTCGATCAGGGCCTGTCCGCCGATCATGGTCTTAAATTTTTCGCAGCAGCCTGCGGTTTCTTTCTTTGCCATAGTGTTCCTTTCATTGATCCCCGGCGGGAAGCCGCACTGTTACCAGTGTGCCGCCTCCGGGTGCATTCTCTAAGGTCAGCGTGCCGCCGTGCATCTCCACGATCTCATCACAGACCGCAAGGCCAATGCCGGTGCCTCTGGCTTTGGAGCTGCCTTTGTAGAATTTTTTCTTAACCAGAGGAATTTCATCCTCCGGGATGCCGCAGCCGTGGTCGCGGATGCGCACCACCACTTCGTCATCCTCATAGGAGATGGAAGCGTCAATGGTCTTTCCGTCCCGACCGTGCTTTGCCGCATTGTCCAGGATATTCAGGAAGACCTGGCGCAGCCGCTTGGGGTCGCAGGAAATCTCAGGGATATCCTCGTCGCTGTCCAGGTAGTTGAGGGTAATGCCGTCCTGTGCCAGGCGGCTGCCGTACATAAAGACCGTATCCTCAAACTCACTGCGCAGGTCTGTAGGCTCCACGTTGAGGGTCATGCGTCCATCCTGCATCCGGGTAAAGTCCAGCAGCTCCATGACCATTTCCGTAAGGCGCTTTGCCTCGCTGGAAATGATTTTCATGCCCTGCCGGGTATCGGCATCCATATTGTCATCTGCCAGAAGGGTTTCGCTCCAACCGTTGATGACGGTGAGCGGGGTTCTCAGCTCATGGGAAAGCTGGGAAATAAACTCCGCCTGCATCTTTTCGTTCTGGCTGATTTTGGTGGACATTTCGTTGATGGTCTGGGCCAGCTCCCCGATTTCATCATCATACTTGGTCTGAATCTGGGTGCCGTAGCTGCCGCTGGCAATGCGCTTGGCCTTCTCCGTAATCTGCGCCACAGGGGTCAGGATGGAGTGGACATAATAGCCGCTGCTCAGAACCACCACACCCAGAATCACCATAAGGCCCAGGAAGCTGACAAGGCCAACCATAAAGACCTCACGGTCTACCAATTCCATGGTGGTGACGTAGCGCAGCACACCGATGACCTCGCCGTTTGTATAGATCATAGGGCAGGAAACCGCCATAATCCGCTCCCGAGTCTCCGGGTCCCTGCCAACAAAGAGCTGGGGGCCGCGGGTACGGACAGCATCTTTAATATCCCGGGTGTTGGGTGCCTGTCCCGCCCAGGGGCCCACGGAAGATGCCACCATATCTCCCCAGCGGTTGATAAACTGAAGCTCCAGAATATCCTTCCGCTCAAAGGTCTGTGCATAGGTGATGCAGGACTGGTAGAACTCGTTATAGTCCTGACCCATATAGTCCGCAAAAAACTCCGTAGTGCTGGTAGCCCGATTTTTCAGGTCTGCCTCCATATTGGAGTAATAATACGTGGCGAAGGACGCCGTCACCGCCAGGACGCAGACCATGCCCAGGGCAAAGACCACGCCAACGGTATTCATGAGCCAGCGGCTGCGCAGGCCGCCGATTCTCAGATTGGGTTTTTTCTTCATGCCAGCTTATGCGCCCCACTTGTAGCCCAGGCCCCAAACCGTGGTGATATAGGTGGGGTTCGAGGTATCGTCCTCAATCTTAATGCGAAGACGGCGGATGTTCACATCCACAATCTTCAGCTCACCCTCGTAATCCCGGCCCCAAACCGCAGAGAGGATATCCTCACGGGAAAGGGCCCGGCCCGGGTTCTGCATAAAGAGCTTCAAGATGGCATACTCCACCTGGGTCAGGCGAATCCGATTGCCCGCCTTTTCCAGGGTATGGTTGCGGGTGTTCATCACAAAGGGTCCCTGGGTGAGGAGCTCGGAACTTGCCAGGCTGTCTCCGCCAATCCGGCGGTAGAGGGCATCGATCCGGGCGGTGAGCTCCGCAGGAGAGAAGGGCTTTGTCACATAGTCATCTGCACCTGTCATCAGGCCGGTGACCTTATCCATCTCCTGGGTACGGGCGGTCAGCATGATAATACCAATCTGCTTACTGGTTGCCCGAATCCGGCGGCAGACTTCAAAGCCGTCGATGTCCGGAAGCATGATGTCCAGAATGGCAACGCCGATGTCCGGATTCTCCGCCAGACGGTCCAGCGCCTCCTGGCCGGTGCCTGCCTCAATGGCATCATACCCCGCCCGCTTCAAATTGATGACCACAAAGCTGCGAATATTTACTTCGTCTTCCAAAATCAGAACCTTTTTCATATTCCACCTCTTATGTTTCTCCTGTCTTCCAATCCTGATGAATCAGGTGGAAGCTGCTCTGCAAATATGCTTCCGTCAGGCCGTAGCCCACAGCCGCCTCATGCAGCTTTGCCGCATAGGCAGTGCCCTCCTTGCGGTAGAGGGGGAACCGGTCCTCCTGTGCCGCCGCCTGGTCCCGGTTGCTCCCGGTGAGGACATACAGGGTAAAGAGTGCCTCGGCATCCACGCCGTCCTCGTCCCAGAGGTAGAAGAGGTAGGTATTGCCCTCCTTTTCTGCGCTGATTCGAGTGGCCCAGGCAGGATCCAGCTGTAAATACCAGCCTCCGGCATAGTCATGGAAGGTATAGCGTTTCTCCTTCCGCTCGCCCTTTCGATTCAGAGATTCCCAGCGAATCAAATACTGGCTTTCTCCGCTGGCCCGGGCTGTTACCGACTGCATCGTGATGAGGCTGGGGATTTCCATGACCCCGTCCTCGTCAATGTCCGTGGCATATACATAGTAATTTCGGAGCGCCGAAACGCTGCCGCCTGCGCCGACCAGATTACGAAGCTTTCCTTCATCCATCGCCAGCACATCGGTTGCAATGGCGCTGTCTCCCACCGTGCTGGATACAAACAGTGCCGGGGCCCCGTCCTGGAGTTTTCCCTCCACCACGCGCTTCACGCTGTCTGCCGAAGCAGAGAGCGGAACCTCCATAGACCGCTCCATCTCCCCCTGGCGGTATTCATACCGCAGAGCCAGAGCGCGGCCCTCTCCTACTTCTCCCGAAGCGGCGGGCCGGAGAATCATCAGCTCATACTTCCGATTCTCGTCCAAATCGCAGGTGAGAAAATGGGAGTAATTGGTGCTCAGAATTTTTTCCGCACGTCCGGTTCCGAAGCTGTAGACGCACACGGCACCCATGACCTGGTCGCTGACCTGACGGCCCAGCACCAATTCACTGCCGGGAAGATTGTCAATGTCTACATACTCTACCCGCTCAAAGGCCGAACCGTTCAGCTCAATGACCTCTGCCAAGTAGCAGTTTTCCTCTTCGTCGGTGTCGAAGATCAGCACATCCAGGTGCGTCCGGGATTCGCTTCTTGCAAAAACAAGGTATTCGTTTACGCCATCTCCGTCCAAATCCGCCAGCTGTACTGTCTGCTGGTTTTCGCCGGAGATTGGGGCCGCATAATCCAGCCCCGCCATGGCAACATCCATGGCACTCTGCACATGACTAAAGGACTGGGAGCGCTTGGGAACATTGTACATCTGTTCCACCGTACGCATGGCGCAGCCCCCTGTGAGCATTGCCGTCAGAAGAAAAAGGGCGCATATTCCCATTCGCTTTTTCACGGCATCAACTCCTCTCAATCTCAGTATCGCTTCATTTTCCCAGCCGGGGCCAGGGTCCTTTTCCAAAAGAGCACCAGGCGTTTGCGGGAAACTTCGTCTGTCTATCAACTGTCATTATAGCACAATTGTTCCAAAATAGAAAGTTATTTTAGCACAACATTGTTTTCCCCCAGGACCCGCCGCAGCTCCGCAAGCATATTGTCCCGAATCTCGCACTGTGTGCCCCGGCGAATTTTGGAATCCTCAAAATAGAGGACAACCTTACTGCCTCCGGGGAACATATTGAGGATGGCCCGGACCTTGGGATACCGAGAATCCGCCTCGCTGGGAAGTCTCAGATAGAGGGTCCCCGTGCGGGTCAGAGGCCGTTCCCGGGTCTGGGCATAGAGCTGCTCTTCCTCCTGCTCCTTGGGGGAGTAATCCAGGATGGACCGCGCCCGATTCACCACAATTTGCGGCTCCTTATCGTCCCGCAGAGACAGCCGCCCGGTAATCACAGAAGCGCAGTTTTCTTTGAGATAGCCGCCGTACTGGCTGAGGGTGCTGGAAAATGCCAGCATCTCCATAGAGCCGGTATCGTCCTCTACAGTCAGATAGGCCATCACAGAATTATTCCGGGTGGTCTTCATCTTGTATTCCTGGACAATACCCGCCACAGTCACAATCTGGTCATCCTGGAACTGCTGATTTTCTCCCAGCAGGGTTCCGATGGGAACCACATGGGTGCCCTTCAAATACTGTCGGTAGTCATCCATAGGGTGTCCGGTGAGGTAGATTCCGGTGGTTTCCTTCTCCATCGCCATGAGATCCGCCTTGGGAAGCTCCTGCATGGGAGGAATCCGCACCGCCACTGCCTCGTCCGCCCCTTCCAGCATCGAAAACAGTCCCATCTGGCCTTC
The DNA here is from genome assembly GCA_020025615.1 of Oscillospiraceae bacterium. Taxonomy (GTDB): domain Bacteria; phylum Bacillota; class Clostridia; order Oscillospirales; family Oscillospiraceae; genus Faecousia. Next base: position 6,143 of record JAHHRT010000079.1, read on the forward strand.
CAGATTCTTTTTCCGGGTAGCCGCCACAGAGTCCATCATACTGTCATAGACCGCAAGAAGCTCACTGCGGTGGTAGCCGAAGCAGTCCATGGAACCGCACTTAATCAGGTTTTCCACGGCCCGCTTGTTCAGCTCTCCTTCCCCCATCCGCTGCAGGAAGCTTTCCAGGGACTGATAGGGTCCGCCCTCCTGGCGATGGGCAGAAATACTGCGAATCAGGCCGTGGCCTACATTCTTCACTGCACCCAGGCCGAACCGAATGGCATTCCCCTCCACCACGAAGGGGTCCTCAGAGCGGTTCAAATCCGGGGGCAGTACAGGAATACGCATTTCCTTACACTCGGAGATATATCCTGCAATCTTGGGGGCAGAATCCAGCACCGAGGTCATCA
>JAHHRT010000008.1 GCA_020025615.1 Oscillospiraceae bacterium
ACTGGGGCTATGCATTTGTTCCCGTGGTGGGACCCATCATCGGTGCTGTGATTGCTGTTCTCGTGAATATGATGATTCCCTGGTAAGTAGATATTCAAATCAGAGCGGCGAACCCAGGTTCGCCGCTCTATCAAAGACAATGTCGGGTACTCCATCCGGTGTACCCGACCTTTAAGATTTCAGAAAGGTGTGGATGCACGTGTATGACGTGATTATCATCGGCGCCGGTGTTTCCGGCTGTGCGATTGCCCGGGAGCTTTCCCGTAAGAAAGCCAAGATTTTGGTGGTGGAACGGGAGGAAGATGTTTGCTGCGGAACCTCCAAGGCCAATTCTGCCATTGTCCATGCCGGCTACGATGCAAAGCACGGTACGCTCATGGCAAAGCTCAATGTCGAGGGCAGCCGGATGATGCCACAGCTTGCCAAGGACCTGGATATTCATTTCCAGGTGAACGGCTCTCTGGTGGTTATGATGAATGAGGATGACCGACCCAGCCTGAATGACCTTTATGAAAACGGTCTGGCAAACGGGGTAGAGGGCCTGAGAATTATAGAGCGGGACGAGCTGCGGGCTATGGAGCCTAACATCTCCGATGATGCCGTGGCAGCACTCTATGCGCCCACCGGTGCCATTATCTGCCCCTTCGGCCTGACCTTTGCCCTGGCAGAAAATGCGGCGAAAAACGGCGTACAGTTCCAGTTCGACAGCGAAGTCACCGATGTTGCACCCATTGCGGGGGGCTGGAAGGTTTCTACCGTGAAGGGCGATTTGGAGACCAAGGTGGTTGTCAACGCCGCCGGCCTCTATTCTGATAAGATTCACAACATGGTCACCGATGACAAGATGACCATTATTCCCCGCCGCGGCGACTATTTCCTGCTGGATAAGGCCACTGCCGGCTTCGTAAAAAATACCATTTTCCAGCTGCCCGGTAAGCTGGGCAAGGGTGTTCTGGTGGCCCCCACGGTCCACGGAAACACCATCGTCGGCCCCACTGCCATTGACATTGAGGACAAGGACAACACCGCAACCACCCAGGCAGGGCTGGACGATGTTCGGGCCAAGTGCGGCACCGCCGTTAAGAACCTGAATCTGCGGCAGACCATTACCAGCTTTGCAGGCCTGCGTGCCCATGAGGCACGGCACGAGTTCTTCATTGGAGAAGTGAAGCCCGGCTTTGTGGACTGCGCCGCCATTGAGTCCCCCGGCCTTTCCAGCTCTCCCGCCATCGGCGTGATGGTAGCTGGAATTGTGGACGGCATTCTCCACTTAGAGGACGACCCCACCTTCGACGGCACCCGCAAGGGAATCCTGGACCCCAAGACCCTGTCTATGGAGGAGCGCAGTGAACTGATTCGGAAAAATCCCGCCTATGGCAACGTGATCTGCCGCTGTGAGACCGTTACCGAGGGCGAAATGATTGACGCCATTCACCGGGTGCCCGGCGCCCGGAGCCTGGATGGCATTAAGCGCCGCACCAGAGGCGGTATGGGCCGCTGTCAGGGCGGCTTCTGCAGCCCCAGAGTGATGGAAATTCTGTCGAGAGAGCTGGGCGTTCCCATGGACCAGATCACCAAGTCCGGCGGGGAATCCAAGCTCATTGTCGGTACCAATAAGGACACACTGTAAGGAGGCTGCTATGAAAGAATATGATCTTGTAATCATTGGCGGCGGTCCCGCCGGTCTGGCAGCAGCCGTGGCAGCGAGAGACGCCGGAATTCAGGACATTCTGATTCTGGAACGTGACAACGAGCTGGGCGGTATCCTGAACCAGTGCATCCACAACGGCTTCGGCCTGCATACCTTCAAGGAGGAGCTGACCGGCCCGGAATATGCTTCCCGCTTCATCCAGCAGGTGAAGGAGCGGAACATCGAATATAAGCTGGGCACCATGGTCCTGGACCTGGCCCAGGATAAGACCGTTACCGCAATGAACCGGGAAGACGGCCTGTTCCAGCTCCATCCCAAGGCTGTGATTCTGGCGATGGGCTGCCGGGAGCGCCCCAGAGGTGCCCTGAACATCCCCGGTTCCCGTCCTGCCGGTATCTACACCGCCGGTACGGCCCAGCGTCTGGTGAACATGGAGGGCTATCTTCCCGGACGGAAGGTGGTTATCCTGGGCTCCGGCGATATCGGCCTCATCATGGCCCGCCGCATGACCTTGGAAGGTGCCAAGGTTCAGGTGGTTGCGGAGCTGCTGCCTTACTCCGGCGGTCTGAAGCGGAACATTGTCCAGTGCCTGGACGACTTCGGTATTCCCCTAAAGCTCAGCCACACGGTTGTGGATATTCGGGGCCGAAAGCGGGTGGAGGGTGTTACCATTGCCCAGGTGGAGAATGGCAAGCCTGTGCCCGGCACGGAAGAATACTATGAATGTGATACGCTGCTGCTTTCCTGCGGCCTGATTCCCGAGAACGAGCTGAGCCGGGCTGCCGGTGTTCAGCTGAACCCGGTGACCAATGGCCCCGCTGTCAACGAAAGTCTGGAAACCAGTATTCCCGGCGTGTTTGCCGCCGGTAATGTGCTCCATGTCCACGATCTGGTGGACTATGTCTCCGAAGAGGCCGGTGCTGCCGGACGCCATGCGGCGGCCTACATCCGGGGCGGTGAGGCTGTCACCAGAAAGACCCTGCCCATTACCTGCAAGGACGGTGTACGGTATACCGTGCCCCTGTCCGTCCGGCCGGAATGTCTGGATCCCGAGGGCACCATGACCCTGCGGTTCCGGGTTGGTGCCGTGTATACCGGCAAGCAGATTGCCATCTATGCCGGGGACAAGCTGCTCTACAGCCGCAAGCGGAAAATCATGGCTCCCGGCGAAATGGAGACCGTAGAGCTGAAATCCAAGCTGATTCTGGACTGCCCCGAGGCAGAGGAACTGTGTGTAAAACTGGAGGATGCATGATATGAAAACAGTGAATTTGACTTGTATCGGCTGTCCTCTTGGCTGCCCCCTCACAGTGGAGATGGACGGCGCAGAGGTCAAGTCCGTCACGGGCAACACCTGCAAAAACGGTGACAAGTACGCCCGGAAAGAGATGACCAATCCCACCCGGATTGTCACCAGCACCGTTCGGGTCAGCGGCGGTCATCTGCCGGTGGTCTGCGTGAAAACCGCAACAGACGTTCCGAAGGGCAAGATGTTTGAATGTGTCAAGGCACTGCGGGACATTGAGGTTTCCGCACCTGTGTCCATTGGACAGGTGATTGTCCCGGATATTGCCGGAACCGGCGTTCCGGTAATCGCCACCAAGAACATCAGAAGCGTATAACGGCAAAATCATATCACTAACTATCTGAGGGGTCGGCGCAGCCGACCCCTTTTGTCCGCCTGAGACGGGCAAAATCCTTACGTTGGGGGCGATATGTATGTTTGCCGAAGTACACCCCTTCGGCGGACCAAATTGTAACCTGATTTCCCGCTTTTCGGCTGTTTTCTGCCGGTTGAGGACTGTGAGAATTTTGGCACACACGGGAGCGAAAAAGCAAAAAATTTTATGGAACTAACTATTGAAAACATGGACGGATTGCGTTATGATTCGGGAGAACAAAATCGAAACGATTTGGAGGGACCTATGATGGTTACACTGGAAATGATTCGGGACGCTCAAAAGGCCTTGGAGGGTGTGGTTAGAAAAACTCCCCTGGACCCGGCACCCCAGATCGGAAAGAATATCTACATCAAAGCAGAAAATCTTCAGATGACCGGTGCATTTAAGCTCCGGGGCGCTTACAATAAGATTCGTTCCCTCACTCCTGAGGAAGCGGCAAAGGGCGTAATTGCCTGTTCTGCGGGCAACCATGCCCAGGGCATTGCCTACTCTGCAACCAAACTGGGCATCAAGTCCATCATCTGTATGCCTGCCGGTGCCCCCATGAGCAAGGTGGAGGCCACCAAGGGCTACGGCGCTGAGGTGGTGCTGGTTCCCGGTGTCTATGACGACGCTGCCAAAGAGGCAGAACGTCTGCGTCAGGAGCATGGCTATACCTTCGCCCATCCCTTTAACGATCCCTATGTCATTGCAGGCCAGGGCACCATCGGCCTGGAAATCCTGGACCAGCTGCCCGATGTGGAACAGGTTGTGGTTCCCATTGGCGGCGGCGGACTGATCAGCGGCATTGCCATTGCCCTGAAGTCCCTGAAGCCCGACGTCCGTGTCATCGGTGTTCAGGCTGCCGGTGCAGCTTCCATGTATACCTCTCACTACCGCGGCACCCCTGTAGAGCTGCGCAACGTCTCCACCATTGCCGACGGCATCGCTGTGAAGCGGCCCGGCGATCTGACCTTCGCCATCTGCGAAAAATATGTGGATGAGATTGTCACCGTCACCGAGGAGGAAATCGCCTATGGCATCCTTCGGCTCATCGAGGGCCAGAAGACCGTGGCAGAGGGCGCAGGTGCTACTCCTGTGGCGGCAGTCCTGGCAGGCAAGGTAGACACCCTGAGACGGAAGACTGTGTGCGTGGTCTCCGGCGGCAATGTGGATGTTACCACCCTGTCCCGAATCATCACCAAGGGCCTTTCTCACTCCGGACGGATTGTGGAAATCGCCACCAAGATTTCCGACCGCCCCGGCAGCCTGATGCAGCTGCTCCATGTGGTGTCTGAGACCGGCGCCAATATTGTGAGCATCAACCACGCAAGAGAGGCCAAGGCCGCTGACGTGGGTGCCTGCATTGTTACCATGGTCCTGGAGACCCGGGATCAGGCCCATATCCAGCAGATTCAGGATCAGCTGACCCAGCAGGAATACTACCTACTGAAAAACTAATCACCGGAAACTATTGACAAAGCTCCCGGATAGGCGTATACTGAAACCGTCAATTGAAGAGCATGAGAGTGCTGCTGTGACCGCTTTAGGTACGGCAGAGAATAGGGAATCCGGTGTGAATCCGGAACGGTACCGCCACTGTATGCGCGGAGGCACCACACATGACGAAAGTCGGTCATTGGAAATTTTTCTGAGAAGGCTGTGTGGCGGCTGACGATGCGCAAGTCAGGAGACCTGCTTGGTGTGCATGATATTTTCCATTGTCAAGCGATGGGAAATAGATTTTTAACGCAGAAATACGGCTGCGGCAGTTTTTTATAACTGCCGCAGCTTTTTATTTTGCCCTTTCCTTTGCGCTTATCAGAAATGGCTGCTCCCCCTTGCAGCCCTCTGTTTGCGATAAACGTGGTTGATTGCCCAAGGCCACGAGAGCAGAGATGGTTTGGCACTGACGCGGAACAGTCGGTGCCAAACCTTGTCTGTTACAAGCTTGTTTTAAAGAGCCCCCCTTTTTTGGGACCTTTAAATATATATTTTGGAGGATAAGAATATGAAGCATATGACAAAAGCCGTAGCAATGCTGCTGGCAGTCTGCATGATGCTGGGTCTTGCAGCCTGCGGTCAGGCGGCACCGGCTCCCACGGAGGCTCCTGCCACTACCCAGGCAGCTGCACCCGAGACGGAAGCACCTGAGACCGAAGCCGCCGCAGAAAAGCCTGTTCTGCTGGTGGTCAGCTTTGGCACCAGCTACAATGATTCCCGTGAGGCTACCATTGGCGCTGTGGAAGCAGACCTGCAGAAGGCATACCCGGACTATGAGGTCCGCAGAGCTTTTACCAGCCAGATTATCATTGACAAGCTCAAGGAGCGGGACAACATCGATACCGACAATGTGACCCAGGCCATGGAGCGCCTGATCGCTGACGGCGTCAAGGAAGTTGTTGTTCAGCCTACCCATGTGATGCCCGGCTTCGAGTATGACGACATGGTGAAGGAAGTCAGCACTTTCGCAGATAAGTTCGATAAGCTCACCATCAGCAAGCCCCTGCTCACCGACAACGAGGACTATGACCGCCTGGCTGCCGCTCTGGTGAAGGAGACCGCTGAGTATAACCAGGAAGGCACCGCCATTGTGTTCATGGGCCACGGCACTGAGCACGAATCCAACTCCACTTACGCAAGAATGCAGAAGCGGTTCGCCGCTCTCGGCTACAACAACTACATTGTAGGCACCGTTGAGGCAACTCCCTCTCTGGAAGATGTTATCGGCATTGCCAAGGAGTCCGGCGCTAAGAAGGTCGTCCTGCTGCCCCTGATGGTGGTTGCCGGTGACCATGCCAACAACGATATGGCAGGCGATGAGGAAGGCTCCTGGAAGACCGAGTTCGAGAAGGCCGGCTTCGAGGTTGAGTGCGTTCTCAAGGGCATGGGCCAGTATGAGGACGTCCGCAAGATGTACATTGACCACGCCGCTGCTGCCATGGAAGGCCAGAAGCCTGTTCTCCTGGCTGTGAGCTTCGGCACCAGCTACAACGATTCCCGCGACATTACCATCGGCGCTGTGGAAGCTGCCCTGCAGGAGGCTAACCCCGACTACCAGGTTCGCAGAGCTTTCACCAGCCAGATCATCATCGACATCCTGAATGAGCGGGACGGCCTGGCCATTGACAATGTGACCCAGGCTATGGATCGTCTGGTTGCCGACGGCGTAAAGGAAGTTGTTGTTCAGCCTACCCACGTCATGGCCGGCTTTGAGTACGACGATGTGATGAAGGAAATCGAAAGCTACAAGGACAAGTTCGACAGCATGAAGATCGGCTCTGCTCTGCTAGTTGAGGATACCGACTACACCAACCTGGCAAAGATTCTGGTTGACGAGACCAAGGATTATGTGGCTGACGACACCGCCATTGTATTCATGGGCCACGGCACTGAGCATGAGGCAAACGCCACCTATGCAAAGCTCCAGGAGACCATGAACAAGGAAGGCTACAAGAACTACATCATCGGCACTGTCGAGGCAACTCCCTCTCTGGAGGACGTGATTGCGATGGCAAAGGAAGCCGGTGTCAAGAAGGTTGTGCTGCTGCCCCTGATGATCGTTGCCGGTGACCACGCCAACAACGATATGGCAGGTGACGAGGAAGGCTCCTGGAAGACCGAGTTTGAGAAGGCCGGTTTCGAGGTAGAGTGTGTCCTCAAGGGCATGGGCCAGTACCCCGGTGTTCAGCAGATGATCGTAGATCATGCAGCTGCTGCTAAGTAAAATCTGAATAAACCGCACAGTATCTTCTGCGCATACGGGATCCGTAGGCGCAGAAGATTTCTGCGTATTAAGATGGAGGAAAATATGATGAAAAAACTGATTGTTCTGTTCCTGGCTGCCCTGCTGCTGGCAGGCTGCGGCGCTGCACCCGCTGCCCCTGAAACCACCGCAGCTCCCGCCGCTGCGGAAACCACTGCCGCTCCCGAGACCACCGCTGCTGCTGAAACCACCGCTGAGACGGTTGTTGAGACCACCGTTCCCCTGGAGCCCATTTACGGCGACAAGATTGCAGACGGCACCTACGAAATCACCGTGGATTCCAGCTCTTCCATGTTCAAGATTGTGAAGTGCGTCCTGGTTGTGGAGAACGGCAAGATGACCGCCACCATGACCATGAGCGGTCAGGGCTACGGCAAGCTCTTTATGGGCACCGGTGAGGCTGCTCTGGCAGCCGGCGAAGACCAGTTCATTCCCTTTGTGCTGAATGAAGAGGGCGCCAAGGAGTTCACCGTTCCCGTGGAAGCGCTGGATATGCCCATCGACTGCGCCGCTTGGAGCATCAAGAAGGAAAAGTGGTACGACCGGGTCCTGGTTTTTGAATCCGCTCAGATGCCCGCAGAGGCTTTGAAGGCTTAACCATGAAAAAGACCATTGCGCTGTTGCTGGCGCTCACTTTGCTGCTGGCCCTGACTGCCTGCGGAGGGAAAGAGATTGCCGATGGCACCTATGCCATTGATGCGACCCTCTCCGGCGGCAGCGGCAAAGCCAAGATTGAATCCGCCTCGGTGGAGATTCGGGACGGAAAGGTCACTGCAACCATTACATGGAGCAGTCCGTTCTATGACTATATGGTGATTGACGATGTGCGCTATGAGCCTGTCCAGGAATCCGGCAATGCGGTCTTTGTAATCCCTGCCGTGCTGGACCAGGAGATGGCGGTCAGTGCGGATACCGTTGCCATGAGTCAGCCCCATCTCATCGACTATACCTTGTTCCTTGACAGCCGTACCATGAGGTGATAGATATGAAGCGATTCCTTTCCGGGATGCTGTGCATCCTGCTGATTCTCACCTGTCTGCCCGGCTGTGGACAGGAGACCCAGGAGGGCCTGGGAAACGGCTGGGAGCCCATCGATTCCATGGAGCTTTTGTATGCCCAGTGCTTTTCGGTGGACTACTATCAGGAGGGATATAAGCTTATCTCCATCCAGGACGGGGGACGCTTTCTGGTGGTTCCCGAGGGAAAGGAGGTCCCCCGGGGCATTGCCCGGGATATTGTTCCCCTCTACCAGCCCCTCAACCGAATCTACCTGGCAGCGACTTCGGCAATGTGCCTGTTTGATGCCCTGGAGCGGCTGGATGCCATTCGGCTGTCCGGCACCCGGCAGGATGGCTGGTATGTGGAAAGTGCTGTCCAGGCCATGGAGCGGGGGGATATCCTCTACGCAGGAAAGTACAATGAGCCGGATTATGAAATGATTCTGGACAACCACTGTGATTTGGCGGTAGAATCGACCATGATCGGTCACGCCTCTGACGTAAAGGAGAAGCTGGAAACCCTCAAAATCCCGGTGCTGGTGGATCACTCCAGCACGGAGCCCCACCCCTTGGGACGCACCGAGTGGATTCGGCTCTATGCGGCACTCCTCAATGAGGAGGAGAAGGCGGAACAGGTCTTCCAGGAGCAGGTGAAGCATCTGACAGATGTTGCGGATGCAGAGCCCACCGGGAAAACCGTGGTGTTCTTCCATATCAGCTCTTCCGGTTTTGTGGTGACCCGGCGTACCGGGGACTATGTGAGCAAGATGATTGAGCTGGCTGGGGGAAAATACGCCTTTGACAACCTGGGCGACCCGGACAAGGTAGGCTCCACGGTCACTGTGGAGATGGAGACCTTCTACAATGTCGCCAAGGATGCGGACTATGTGATCTACAACAGCACCATCGGCGGGGAAATCAAGGATATGGAAGAATTCCTGGGCCTCAGTGATGTGCTGAAAAATTTCAAGGCGGTCAAAAACGGAAATGTCTGGTGCACCAGCCGGAATATGTTCCAGGAGGCTATGAAGCTGGGGCAGATGATCGCTGACTTCCATGAGATGCTTACCAGCACCGATCCCAATCTGACCCAACTCACCTATATGTATAAGCTACAGTAAGAAAGGCCGATGTGTATGAATCCCGAGGAAAAGAAACTGCACCTCAATGCCGGGACCCGATTTACCGTTGTCATGGCAGTGCTGGCATTGCTGCTGGTCTGGGGCCTGCTTCTCAATGTGAATATCGGCTCTGTGAAGATTCCGGTGAAGGAGATTCTCACCATGGTCTTTAACAGTGTCCGTTTCGGGGTGTTGAATCTCTTTGGGGACTACACGCAGGAGCTGGACGAGGTCATCAACGCCACCACCCAAAGCCAGATTATTTTTAGTATTCGGATGCCCCGGATGCTGCTGGCGGCGGTGCTGGGCGGGGCCTTGTCCGTGTCCGGCTTTTTGCTGCAAACCTTCTTCCGCAACCCCATTGCAGGCCCCTTTGTGCTGGGCATTTCCTCCGGCGCAAAAATGGTGGTGGGTGTTGCGCTGATTTTCCTGGCTCCCTATTTCGGCTACATCGGCTCCGGCGTTACCATGCTTGCGGCCTTTGCCGGATCCCTGCTGATTACCGGCGTGGTGCTGGCCTTTTCTCAAAAGGTGCACAGTATGTCTATGCTGCTGGTCATCGGCATTATGGTGGGCTATATCTGCACCGCTGTGACGGATTTCTGCATCACCTTTGCCAACGACCACGATATTCTGAATCTCACCAACTGGTCCCGGGGCACCTTCTCCGGCGCTTCCTGGGAGGATGTGGCGATGGCCTGCTGGATTGGAATTCCCGGACTTGCGGCTTCCTGGCTGCTTTCCAAGCCTATGGGTGCCTATGCCCTGGGTGAGGCCTACGCAAAAAGCATGGGCATCCGCATCAAGCCCTTTCGGCTGCTGCTGATTCTGCTTTCCAGCCTGCTGTCTGCCTGCGTTACGGCTCTGGCCGGCCCCATTTCCTTTGTGGGCATCGCAGTGCCCCACATTACGAGAAGTATGCTGAAAAGCTCGAAGCCTGCCCTGGTGATTCCGGCGACCTTCCTCTGCGGTGCGGTGAGCTGTGTGTTCTGCGACCTGCTGGCCCGGACCCTCTTCGCCCCCACGGAGCTGGCAATCGGCACGGTGACTTCCATATTTGGTGCACCGGTGGTCATCTACATGATGATTAAGCGCAGACGGATGCAGGAGGGCTGAGATGAACAGCTATTTTGAAACCCACGATCTGGCGGTGGGCTACCACGGCAGGATTCTGATTCACGACATCAATGTAGAGATTGAAAAGGGTAAGATTCTGACCCTCATCGGCCCCAACGGCGCAGGAAAATCCACCATCCTCAAATCCATTACCAAGCAGCTGTCCACCATTGCGGGCACCGTCTGTATCGACAGCCAGGAGATTGGCAAGTGGTCCGTGAAGGAAATGGCCCGGCAGGTGGCGGTGGTGCTCACTGAGCGCATCCGCCCGGAGCTGATGACCTGCGCCGAGGTGGTGGCAATGGGCCGCTACCCCTACACCAATATGCTGGGCCGTCTGACCCACAAGGACGAGGAAGCGGTTCGGGAGGCTCTGGAACGGGTTCACGGTACGGATTTGGCAGACCAGGATTTTATGACCCTATCCGATGGACAGAAGCAGCGGATTATGCTGGCCCGGGCAATCTGCCAGGAGCCGGAGGTCATGATTCTGGACGAACCCACGGCGTACCTGGATATTCGCCATAAGATTGAGCTGCTGGATATTCTGCGGCAGATGGCAAAGGAAAAGAAGATTACGGTGATTATGTCTCTCCATGAAATCGACCTTGCCACCAAGATTTCCGATTATCTGCTGTGCGTCAAGGGGGAGACCATTGCGGCCTTTGGCCCCCCGGAAGAAATTCTCCGGGAGGATACCATTGCAAAGCTCTATGACCTGGAAAAGGGCTCTTACAATCTGCTCTTTGGCAGTGTGGAGCTGGCCCGGCCCAAGGGAAAACCCAATACCTTTGTGGTGGCGGGTGGCGGCTTCGGAATTCCCTGCTACCGGGCTTTGCAGAGAAAGGACGTGCCCTTTGCCACAGGGGTGCTCTACGAAAACGACGTGGATTTCCATGTAGCCAAGGAGCTGGGAAGCCTGGTGGTATCGGCTCCGGCCTTCGAGTCCATGGCGGAGGAGAAGTTCCGGGAAGCGGCAGAGCTTCTGCTCACCTGCACCCAGGTGATTGATGCGGGAACGCCTGTTGGAACCCTGAACGGCTTCAACGGTCGGCTTCTGGAGCTTGCCCGAAACCACAAAATTCCCATTGTCAGCGGGAAAACAATTTTATAAACGCAGCCACGCGGACCAAACCGGTCCGCGTGATTTTTTTACGCAAAATCCCCGGTGGTGGCAGGGGGGTTCCAGGGAAGACAGGACTATTTTGCGGGGATGCAGAGGGAAAATGGCTGCTTTTGGAAGAACCGGGAAATGGCTGTTAGGTGACATAATCACAATATATTGTGCAATAGAACGACTTAAAAATACTATATGTTGTGTACGGGGATTGACTTTCTGAAAAATTCCCGCTATACTGGTATCCAGAACGCAAGCAGGAGGGAAATGATATGAATATTGGCGGACTGCAAAAAATGACACTGCTGGATTACCCGGGAAAGGTAGCCTGTACGGTGTTTTTAACTGGGTGCAACCTGCGCTGCCCCTTCTGCCACAACGCCGGGCTGGTGCTTCCGGAGCAGCAGACCCCGGGGATGACAAGCGAGGCACTGCTGGACTTCTTAGCGGAGAGACGGGGAAAGCTGGACGGGGTGTGCATCACCGGCGGTGAGCCCACCATCCACAAGGACCTGCCCCAGCTGATTGGGGAGATTCGGAAGCTGGGGTTCTCGGTGAAGCTGGATACCAACGGCACAAACCCCCAGATGCTGGCCTCTCTTCTGGAGGCAGGGCTTCTGGACTATGTGGCGATGGACATCAAAAACAGCCCCCGGCGGTATGCGGAGACCTGCGGCGGGGTGGATGTTTTGAAGGCTGTGGAGAGCAGCAAGGATTTACTGCTCCGGGGAACTGTGGACTATGAATTCCGCACAACCCTCTGCAAACCCTTCCACGATCCCCGGGGAATCCGGGAGCTTGCCCAGTGGATTGCCGGAGCCAAACGGTATTTTCTGCAGGGCTTTGTGGATTCCGGGAACCTGGTAGGGGAGGGAGCGGAACCGCTCAGCGGGGAAGAAATGCAGGCTCTGGCCTATGTGGCCCAGGTGTTTGTCCCCAACACCCAGCTCCGTGGCCTGTAACAAGCATAAAGGAGAGGATTGCCATGTATCAAGTAACCAAACGGGACGGGCGAACCGTGGATTTTAACCTGAACCGAATCGCCAACGCCATTACGAAGGCCTTTGATGCGACGGAAATGCCCTATACACCGGATATGATTAACCTGCTTTCCTTGCAGGTGACGGCGGATTATGCCGGCAAGGTGAAGGACAATGCCATTTCTGTGGAGACCATTCAGGACAGTGTGGAGAAGGTGCTCCAGCGGGCGGGGTATGCGGATGTTGCCAAGGCCTACATCCTCTACCGCAAGAACCGGGAGAAGCTGCGGACCATGAATTCCACCATCCTGGACTATAAGCGCCTGGTGGACGGCTACCTGAAAGTTTCCGACTGGCGGGTGAAGGAAAACTCCACGGTGACCTACTCCGTAGGCGGCCTGATTCTCTCCAACTCCGGAGCCATCACCGCCAACTATTGGCTCAGCGAAATCTATGACGAGGAAATCGCCAATGCCCACCGCAATGCGGATATCCACATCCATGACCTGTCCATGCTCACCGGCTACTGCGCCGGATGGAGCCTCAAGCAGCTGATTCAGGAGGGCCTGGGCGGTGTGCCGGGGAAGATCACCTCTGCTCCCGCCAAGCACCTGGCAAGCCTCTGCAATCAGATGGTGAACTTCCTGGGAATTATGCAGAATGAGTGGGCCGGTGCCCAGGCCTTTTCCAGCTTTGACACCTATCTGGCCCCCTTTGTCCGCACGGACAATCTGAGCTATAACGAGGTCAAGCACTGCATTGAGAGCTTTATCTACGGTGTGAACACCCCCAGCCGCTGGGGCACCCAGGCACCCTTCTCCAACATCACCCTGGATTGGACGGTTCCTGCCGACCTGGCGGACCAGCCCTGCATCGTGGGCGGCAAGCCCCAGGACTTCACCTATGGGGACTGCAAAAAGGAGATGGACATGATCAACCGGGCCTTCATCGAGGTCATGATTGAGGGCGACGCCAACGGCAGAGGCTTCCAGTATCCCATCCCCACCTATTCCATCACCCGGGACTTTGATTGGAGCGAGACGGAGAACAACAAGCTCCTCTTTGAGATGACCGCAAAGTACGGCACGCCCTATTTCTCCAACTACATCAACTCGGATATGGAGCCCTCCGATGTGCGCAGTATGTGCTGCCGTCTGCGGCTGGATCTGCGGGAGCTGCGGAAAAAGAGCGGCGGCTTCTTCGGAAGCGGCGAGTCTACCGGCTCCATCGGCGTGGTTACCATCAACCTGCCCCGGATTGCCTACCTGTCCAAGGACGAGGACGAGTTTTTCCAGCGGCTCAACCACATGATGGACATTGCGGCCCGGAGCCTGAAAATCAAGCGGGAAACCGTGAGTAAGTTCCTGGCGGAGGGGCTGTATCCCTACACCAAGCGCTACCTGGGCAATTTCGACTCCCACTTCTCCACCATCGGCCTTATCGGTATGAACGAAGCAGGTCTGAACGCCCGGTGGCTGAAAAAGGACCTCACCCATCGGGAGACCCAGGACTTTGCCGTCCGGGTGCTCAACGGGATGCGGGAGCGGCTTTCCGACTATCAGGAGCAGTACGGCGACCTGTACAATCTGGAGGCCACCCCTGCGGAGTCCACCACCTACCGTCTGGCAAAGCACGACAAGGCCCAGTATCCCGACATCATCACCGCCAACGAAAACGGAACTCCCTACTACACCAACTCTTCCCACCTGCCTGTGGGCTATACCGAGGACGTATTTGCAGCTCTGGACATCCAGGATAAGCTGCAGCCCCTGTACACCAGCGGCACGGTGTTCCACACCTTCCTGGGAGAGAAGCTTCCCGACTGGAAGGCAGCGGCGGCCCTGGTGCGGAAAATCGCAGAGAACTATCAGCTTCCCTACTACACTCTGTCGCCCACCTATTCTGTCTGTGCGGACCACGGCTACCTCACCGGAGAGCAATATACCTGCCCCATCTGCGGACGGAAAACCGAGGTCTACAGCCGGATTACCGGCTACTACCGTCCTGTCCAGAACTGGAACGACGGCAAAATCCAGGAGTTCCACGACCGGAAGAACTACAGCTCCCAGGTGGACTATGTGCCCCAGACCCAGCAGGTCCAGGCGTCTCAGGCCCCTGCGGCCCAGGGAGAGCGGTTCCTGTTTGTCACCAAGACCTGCCCCAACTGCCGGGCCATCAAGCCCCAGCTGGACAAGGCGGGGATTGCCTACACCTTGATGGATGTGGAGGAGCACATGGAGCAGGCGCGGAGCTTGCAGCTTCATCAGGCCCCCAGCCTGGTGGTGGTCAACGGCGATGAAACCCAGGTCTATGCCGGAGTCAGCGCCATTCGGGGCTACATGAAGCAGCTGGAAGCCTGAACGTATTTTTGAAATCAATTTCTGTGAAAAGGAGAGCATGCTATGGCACAAGCGGGATACATGAACCTGGACTACAAACTGTATTTTGAGCCGGAGGGCGGCATCCGCACACCCAGAGAATTTACCGATGCGCTGGTATCCTGGTCCAACCGGGAGCACAGGCAGCTGGTCATTCTGGAGGAATCTATGGAGCCTTTGGTGGAGGTTGACGGGAAGCGGTATGTGTGCAGACTGGCAGATCCGCTGCTGGGCAGACAGAAGAATCCGCTTTTCAAGGCCCTAAACATCCAGGGCTATACCCACAGCGTCGGCCCTATGCTGGGCTATCAATGGGTGTATCTCTACGAAGCATAAACTCACAGGGAAAGGGGGTGCTGCAAAATGCGGCACCCCCTTTCCCACTGTGGAAAACCTCCTTCGGGGCTTGCGCACAAACTTTTGCAGCCTGAGAGCGTATTATTTGTCTGTCCATGACGGCCAAATTCCACAGGCTCAGTCTGATATGTATTTTCCCTGAGGTACACGCCCTCATGGAAAATAATTTGAATGATTTGCCGCAGAAGCGGCAAACTTCTAGCAGCTGTAAGGGGGCGCTGCAAAACGGGGACCCTTTGTTGCAAAAATGTAAACTTTCCAAATTTCCAGAATATGCCCCTTGACTTTTTTTCAGAACGGGGTATAGTGTAGACAAAAGGATTTAGCACTCCAACAGCGAGAGTGCTAAAAGTCAAGAAGGAGTGTTTTTATGAACTTCAACAAATATACCCAGAAGTCTCTGGAAGCAGTCCAGGGCGCACAAGAACTGGCAAGATCTCAAAATCATCAACAGATGGAGCAGGTGCATCTGCTTCTGGCCCTGCTGCGGCAGGAGGGGGGACTGATTCCCCAGCTGCTGCAAAAAATGGGCATCACCGTGGAAAGCCTGGAAGCCGCTGCCAATGCAGAGCTCCAGAAGCTGCCCCGGGTAACCGGAAGCCGGGAGGCGGACCGGTTCTATATCACTGCCGATGTGGATGCAGCCTTCCAGGCGGCAGAAGCCCAGGCTGAGACCATGAAGGACGAGTATGTGTCTGTGGAGCACCTGCTTCTGGGTCTGCTGGAAGCTGCGGCAGGTCCTGTGAAGGAGCTGTTCCGCACCTATCGCATCACCAAAGAGGCCTGCCTTCAGGCGCTGCAAACCGTCCGGGGCAATCAGCGGGTGACCACCGACAACCCCGAGGGCACCTATGATGCTCTGGAAAAGTACGGCACGGACCTGGTCAAGCGGGCCAGAGAGCAGAAGATGGACCCGGTGATCGGTCGTGACGAGGAAATCCGCAATGTGATCCGAATTCTATCCCGGAAAACCAAGAATAACCCCGTCCTCATCGGTGAGCCCGGCGTTGGCAAGACCGCCATTGCCGAGGGCCTGGCCCAGAGAATTGTCCGCCGGGATGTGCCCAAGGGCCTCCAGGATAAGACGGTATTCTCTCTGGACATGGGCGCACTGGTGGCGGGTGCCAAGTATCGCGGCGAATTTGAAGAGCGGCTGAAAGCCGTCCTCAACGAGGTTCGGCAGTCTGAGGGCCGAATCATCCTGTTCATCGATGAGCTCCACACTGTGGTGGGCGCCGGAAAGACCGACGGCGCTATGGATGCCGGCAACCTCTTAAAGCCCATGCTGGCAAGAGGCGAGCTCCACTGCATCGGTGCGACCACCCTGGATGAATACCGCCAGTATATCGAAAAGGACCCGGCTCTGGAACGTCGGTTCCAGCCTGTGCTGGTAAACGAGCCTACGGTGGAGGACACCATTTCCATTCTCCGTGGCCTGAAAGAGCGGTATGAGGTGTTCCACGGCGTCAAGATTGCGGACTCCGCCATCATTGCCGCCGCTACCCTGTCCAACCGTTATATCACCGACCGTTTCCTGCCGGATAAGGCCATTGACCTGGTGGATGAGGCCTGTGCCCAGATTCGTACGGAGATGGACTCCATGCCCGCCGAACTGGACACCGTATCCCGCCGGATCATCCAGCTGGAAATCGAGGAGGCCGCCCTCAAGAAGGAGGACGACGAGCTGAGCAAGGCCCGTCTGGCAGAGCTTCGGAAGGAGCTTGCCGAGGAGCGAGACACCTTCAATTCCATGAAGGCTAAGTGGGACAACGAGAAAAACGCCATCGGCCGGGTCCAGCAGCTGCGGGAGCAGATTGAGGACTTGAACCGCCAGATTGAGGCCGCCGAGCAGAAGTATGACCTGGAAAAGGCTGCCGAGCTGAAATACGGCAAGCTTCCCGAAGCACAGCGTCAGCTGGCTGAGGAGGAGCGCCGGACCCAGGACCTTCAGGAGCACACCATTCTCCGGGACCGGGTCACCGATGAGGAGATTGCAAAGATCGTGGAGCGGTGGACCGGAATCCCTGTGTCCCGTCTGGTGCAGGGCGAGCGGGAAAAGCTGCTGACCCTGGATGAAACCCTCCACAAGAGAGTCATCGGTCAGGACGAGGCTGTCCAGGCGGTTACCGAGGCCATCCAGAGAAGCCGTGCCGGTATTCAGGACCCGGATCGGCCCATTGGCTCCTTCCTGTTCCTGGGACCCACTGGCGTTGGTAAGACGGAGCTGGCCAAGACCCTGGCCCAGGCCCTGTTTGACGACGAAAACAATCTGGTGCGAATCGATATGTCGGAATACATGGAGAAATACTCCGTCTCCCGGCTCATCGGAGCGCCTCCCGGATACGTGGGCTATGAGGAGGGCGGACAGCTTACGGAAGCCGTTCGGAGAAAGCCTTATTCTGTAGTTCTCTTTGATGAGGTGGAAAAGGCCCATCCCGATGTGTTCAACGTACTGCTGCAGGTGCTGGACGACGGTCGAATCACCGATTCCCAGGGCCGTACCGTGGACTTTAAGAACACCATTATCATTCTGACTTCCAATCTGGGCAGCGAATATCTGCTGTCCGGCATCCGCCCCGACGGCAGCATTGATCCCGCCGCCCGGGAGCAGGTGGAGGCACTGCTGCGCCGGTCCTTCCGGCCTGAGTTCCTCAACCGTCTGGATGAAATTGTCTTCTATAAGCCCCTGACCCGGGACAACATCACGGGAATCATTGACTTGCAGATTGCAAAGCTCAACAGCCGCCTGGCAGAGCAGCAGATTCACTGCCAGCTCACCGAGGCTGCAAAGCAGGCCATTGTGGATGCAGCTTATGACCCCCAGTACGGTGCAAGACCCCTGCGTCGGTATGTCCAGCATACGGTGGAAACCATGCTGAGTAAGCGGCTGCTGCAAGGAAACATCCTGCCCGGTCAGACCGTCACCGTGGATGCGGAAGACGGAGAACTGCTTTTGAAATAACCGCATAGAAGTACGAAACTCCCCGAACAGATTTCTGCTCGGGGAGCTTTTTCAAAATTGGAAAATTTTTCAAATTCGAATGGTGAAATTGTTTTTTGAAGTCTGTCTTCCCGGGGAAAAGATTTTATTGGGCAGGGGAGACGCTGCCATCCGGGAAGGAGACGTGTGGCATTGTGCCCATGTTTTGGAAGGCGGATTCCGGGCTGTTTGGCCTTTCTGTAAAAAGCTGTCGGTTTTTGGCGGCAGATGTTGACAAGCTCACCGCCTTGTGGTACAGTCAATGTGTCAATTGAACAAAGAGCTGATATAATTTTGGATAAATGGCCCAAGAGTTTCTACCGTACAGCCGAAAGTACGACTATTAGCGGCATCCCGTTTCTGCCCTGTGAGGGGCAGTATTTGGGGATCACGTCGATCGTTGCAGGCTTAGTGCGGACTGAGCCTGCTTTTTATTTTGCGCATCATCACATTTTTGTATGATGCGCCATTGCCCTTTGCTCTGAGATACCTGATATCTGTCATTCATTTTTATTTATCAATATCAAAATGGAGGAAAGAAAAATGAAAAAGTTTATCGCACTGTTCCTGGCTTCTCTCATGGTGCTGGGCCTGTTCGCAGGCTGCGGCAGCAAGGCACCTGCCGCTGACGGCACTGCTCCCGCTGCTGACAAGGAAGCTCCTGTTGCAGAGGCCACCGAAGCCGCCGCTAAGGATGTGAAGGTGGGTTTCATCTGCCTGCACGATGAGAACTCTACCTACGACAAGAACTTCATTGACGCTGCTATGGCTGTCAAGGAGTCCATGGGTCTCAGCGACGACCAGGTCATCTTCAAGAAGAACATCCCCGAGAGCAACGATTGCTACGAGGCTGCCGCTGACCTGGCTGACCGTGGCTGCAACATCGTCTTTGCTGACAGCTTCGGTCACGAGTCCTACATGGCTCAGGCTGCTAAGGAGTTCCCCGAGGTTCAGTTCTGCCATGCTACCGGCACCACTGCCCACACCGCTGGCATCCCCAACCTGCACAACGCTTTCGCTTCCATCTATGAGGGCCGTTACCTGGCTGGCATTGCCGCAGGCCTGAAGCTCAACGAGATGATCGAGGCTGGCGAGTTCACCGCAGAAGAGGCTAAGATCGGCTACGTTGGCGCTTTCACCTACGCTGAGGTTATCTCCGGCTATACCTCCTTCTTCCTGGGCGCTCGCTCCGTCTGCCCCACTGTCACCATGGACGTTCAGTTCACCGGCAGCTGGTATGACGAGACCGCTGAGAAGGAAGCTGCAAACCTGCTGATCCAGAACGGTGCAAAGCTCATCAGCCAGCACGCTGACTCCATGGGTGCACCTACCGCCTGCGAGACCGCCGGCGTTCCCAACATTTCTTACAACGGCAGCACCGTTGACGGCTGCCCCAACACCTTCATTGTTTCTTCCCGCATCAACTGGGCTCCCTACTTCCAGTACATGATCGAGTGCGTCATGAAGGGCGAGGAGATTGCTGTTGACTGGTGCGGCGGCACCGCAGAGGGTTCTGTTGAGCTGTCTGCCATCAACGAGAAGGCAGCTGCTGCCGGCACCGAAGAGGCCATCCAGGCTGCTGCTGAGAAGCTGGCTTCCGGCGAGCTGCACGTCTTCGATACCGCAACCTTCACTGTGAACGGTGAGACCCTCACCTCCTACCTGGCTGACGTGGACACCGACGCTGAGTACGCTCACGAGACTGAGGTTATCTCCGACGGCTACTTCCACGAGTCTGAGTACCGTGCTGCCCCCTACTTCGATCTGATGATCGACGGCATCACCACCCTCAACAAGGTTTTCGGTTAATCAGTTAAAATCTGTGGTGGAGCTTCGGCTCCACCACAGCAAATTCTTTCGCATGGAACCGCCGCCTTCTGCGGCGATTTCTGCGTTTTCCAGGACGGAACCGCATCAGCTGCTTTTCGCTGATGGCAAAGGGCCTTTGCCACCAGCGAAGGGAAAAGCTTTCAACAGTCAGCTGGATTACCAGGTAAGAAAGAGAAACTAGGAGCGTGAATCATGGGAACTGCTGCCATCGAACTCAAGAACATCACAAAGACCTTCGGAAATGTTGTCGCCAATAAGGACGTGTGCCTGACGGTGAACCGAGGGGAGATTCTCTCCATTCTGGGAGAGAACGGAAGCGGAAAAACCACTCTGATGAACATGATCTCCGGAATTTACTTCCCGGACCACGGTTCCATCTACATCGGTGGGGAGGAGGTCATGATCAAGTCCCCCAAGGATGCTTTCCGCTATAAGATCGGTATGATTCATCAGCACTTTAAGCTGGTGGATGTGTTTACCGCTGCGGAAAATATCGTCCTGGGTGCAGAGGATGCCCATGGCTTCAACATGAAGAAGTCCGCCCGGCGGATCGGCGAAATCAGCCGTCAGTATGGCTTTGATATCGACCCCAACAAGAAGATTTATGAAATGTCCATCTCCGAAAAGCAGACCGTTGAGATTATCAAGGTCCTCTATCGGGGTGCGGATATTCTGATTCTGGACGAGCCTACCGCCGTTCTTACCCCCCAGGAGACCCAGAAGCTCTTCAAGATTCTGCGTCGGATGCGGGACGACGGCAAGGCCATTATCATCATCACCCACAAGCTACATGAGGTGCTGTCCCTGTCCGACCGGGTGTCTGTCCTGCGGAAGGGCGAGTACATCGGCACGGTGAACACCGCCGAGACCAACGAGTCTCAGCTCACGGAGATGATGGTGGGCGAAAAGGTGTCTCTGAACATCCAGCGGGATGAACCTCAGAACTCTGAGGACCGTCTGGTTGTGAAGAACCTGAACTGCGTCAGCCGTGAGGGCGTGAAGCTCCTGCAGGATATTTCCTTCACCGCCCGCTCCGGCGAAATCCTGGGCATTGCCGGTATTGCCGGCAGCGGTCAGCGGGAGCTGCTGGAAGCCATTGCAGGTCTTCAGCACCTGGAAAGCGGTGAAATTGACTACCACGACCCCAAGAGCGGAAAGACCGAGGACCTGCGGGACAAGACCCCCATGGAGATTCGGCAGCTGGGTGTCCGGCTGTCCTTCGTCCCCGAGGACCGACTGGGTATGGGCCTGGTGGGCAATATGGACATTGTGGATAACATGATGCTCCGCAGCTACCGCAGAGGCAAGTCCATATTCCTGCGCCGGAAGGAGCCCAAGGAGCTGGCAGAACGGATTATTGAAGGGCTGAACGTGGTGACCCCGGATGCCAAGACCCCGGTTCGTCGGCTCTCCGGCGGCAACGTCCAGAAGGTTCTGGTGGGCCGTGAAATTGCCGCAGCCCCCACGGTGCTGATGGTTGCTTATCCTGCAAGAGGCCTGGACATCAATTCTTCCTATATGATTTACAACCTGCTCAACGAGCAGAAGCGCAGAGGCGTGGCAGTGATTTTCGTGGGTGAGGACCTGGACGTTCTCATGGAGCTGTGTGACCGGGTGATGGTCATTGGCTCCGGCCAGATTACCGGAACGGTGGATGCCCGCACTGCTACCAAGGAGCAGATCGGTCTGCTCATGACCAAGACCGCAAGAGGTGACGAAAATGAGTAAGAAACAGACACAGGCTCGGGAACCCATGTTCCATATTGTAAAGCGCAGCTCTCTGGTTTGGTGGAAGTCCTGGCTGATCCGAATCCTTTCGGTGCTGGCAGCGTTGGTGGTCTGCTCCATCATTACGGTTCTGCTCACCGGTGAAAACCCCTTGGGGGTCTACGTCACTATGATTGACGGTGCCTTCGGCACCAAGCGCCGAATCTGGGGCCTGTTCCAGAATGTGGCAATGCTGCTGTGTGTGGCCCTGGCAGTGACTCCGGCATTCAAAATGCGTTTCTGGAACATCGGTGCAGAAGGACAGGTGCTGATCGGCGGCCTGGCCACTGCTGCCTGCATGATTCTGTTTGGCAACAAGGTGCCCACTCTTGTGCTCTTTGCCATGATGCTGGTGGGCAGCATGGTGGGCAGTGCCCTCTGGGCTGCCATCCCCGCCTACTTCCGGGCAAAGTGGAACACCAACGAGACCCTGTTCACCCTGATGATGAACTACATCGCCATTCAGCTGGTGTCCTACTTCACCTACATCTGGTCCGTGCCCAAGGGCTCCGGTCAGATCGGCATTATCAACGGCGACACCCGTATGGGCTGGCTGCCTGCCATTGCCGGAAAGCCCTATCTCCTCAATATCATCATTGTTGCTGTTCTCACGGTGCTGATGTATGTCTATTTGAACTACAGCAAGCACGGTTATGAAATCCAGGTGGTGGGCGAAAGTGAAAACACCGCCCGGTACATCGGTGTCAGCATTAAGAAGGTCATTATCCGCACCATGCTCCTGTCCGGCGCCCTCTGCGGCGTTGCGGGCTTCCTGCTGGTCAGCGGCACCGACCACACCCTGACCCGGAACCTGGCTGGCGGCCGCGGCTTTACTGCAATCATGGTGTCCTGGCTTGCCAAGTTCAATCCGCTCTACATGGTGCTCACCTCTTTCCTGCTGGTATTTTTGCAGAAGGGTGCCACGGAGATCTCCACGGTCTACGGCCTTAACGATTCCTTCTCCGAGATTCTCACCGGCGTGATTATCTTCTTCATCATCGGCAGTGAGTTCTTTGTGAGCTACAGTGTGAAATTCCGTCACAACGAAAAGGAGGGTGCATAAGGATGTTCACAGCATTTATTCAGAGAGCCGTGGTTCAGGGCATCCCCCTGCTGTTTGGTTCTACCGGTGAAATCATCACCGAGAAGTCCGGCAACCTCAATCTGGGCGTTCCCGGCATTATGTACATGGGCGGTATGTCCGGCATCATCGGTGCATTCCTCTACGAACAGTCTCTGGCAAGCCCTGCGGATATCAACCCGTTCCTGGCAGTACTGATTCCCACGGCGGCCTGCCTGCTGGGCTCTCTGGTCATCGGCCTTATCTACGCCTTTTTGACCATCAGCCTCCGGGCCAACCAGAATGTCACCGGTCTGGCCCTCACCACCTTTGGCGTGGGCTTCGGCAACTTCTTCGGCGGCTCCCTCATTAAGCTGGCAGGAAGCAATATGCCCTCCATCGCCCTCACCAACACCAGCAACTGCTTCCGGCAGACCCTGCCCTTTGCCAACCGTCTGGGCTGGTTCGGTCAGGTGTTTCTGTCCTACAGCTTCCTTGCCTATGTGGCAATCATTCTGGCAATTCTCTGCTCCTATGTGATGAATCACACCCGTGTGGGCCTGCACCTGCGGGCTGTGGGTGAGAGCCCTGCCACTGCGGATGCTGCCGGCATCAATGTAAACCGCTATAAGTACACGGCTACCTGCCTGGGCAGCATGATTGCCGGCCTCGGCGGTCTCTACTATGTGATGGACTACGCCTGCGGCATCTGGTCCAACGACGGCTTCGGTGATCGGGGCTGGCTTGCCATTGCCCTGGTGATCTTCGCCGTGTGGAAGCCCAGCATGAGTATTCTGGGTTCTATCCTCTTCGGCGGTCTGTTCATTATTCATAACTACATTCCCAACCTCAGCATGGGTGCCCAGGAGCTGTTCAAGATGCTCCCCTATGTGGTAACGATTGTTGTGCTGCTGATGGTCAGTATGCGCAAAAAGCGCGAAAGCCAGCCCCCGGCCAGCCTGGGTTTGTCTTACTTCAGGGAAGAACGATAAGTGTTTTGGCCCCGCCGCAAAATCTGCGGCGGGGCCAAAGTGATTTTGCAGACAGACGCAGCATCCTGTAGTTTATAACGGCGGCATGGGCCTGTAAAAATAATTGAAAATGATACCTGGGAAGTTATACTGTATCTTGCAAATTTTGCGGAATCCTCGTATAATAGAATAATCAAACAGGAATATGACCTGAATATGTGGAGGATTATATTATGAACGCACCGTTTGTTCCTGAAAACGATCCGATTGTTGCAGAAGTTCTGACTGCTTACGATTTCCCCGCAACTGTGCTGGGTGCTGTCCGTTATGGACAGGGCCATATCAATGACACCTTCTGTGTCGTCTGCCAGCCTCAGGAGGGCGATGCCATTCGCTTCATCCTGCAGGGCCTGTCTCTGGCTGCTTTCCCCCATCCCGAGGAGCTGATGGAGAACTTCATCGGCATCACCTCCTACCTGCGCAAGAAGATTGTCGAAAATGGCGGCGATCCCGAGCGTGAGACCCTGTCCCTGGTGAAGACCAAGGACGGCAAGGATTTCTATACCGATGCCAGCGGCAAGGTGTGGAGACTGAGCCCCTTCATTGAGAATACCGACTGCTTCCAGAAGGCTACCCCCGAGCTGTTCGAGGCATCCGCTCGCACCTTCGGACGTTTGCAGCTGCTGATGTCCGGCTTCCCCGCTGAGACCCTCCACGAAACCATCTACAAGTTCCACGACACCGAGAACCGCTATGCAAACTTCGAGAAGGCTCTGGCTGAGGACAAGATGGGCCGTGCCAAGGACGTGGCTGCTGAGATCCAGTTCGTGAAGGACCGCAAGGCAGACTGCTCCGTTGCTCTGCAGGCTCTGCGTGAGGGCAAGCTCCCCCTGCGTGTGACCCACAACGACACCAAGCTCAACAACATTCTGGTTGACCGTGCTACCGGCGAGGGTATCTGCGTCATCGACCTGGATACCACCATGCCCGGCCTGTCCATCAACGACTTCGGCGATTCCATCCGCTTCGGTGCAAACCACTCCGCTGAGGATGAGAAGGACCTCTCCAAGGTGAACTTCGACATCGAGCTGTACGAGGCTTACACCCGCGGCTTCCTGGAAGGCGCTGCCGGCTGCCTCACCGAGAACGAGCTGGAGTACCTGCCCTGGGGCGCAAGACTGATGACCCTGGAGTGCGGCATCCGCTTCCTCACGGACTATCTGGAAGGCGACAACTACTTCCGCATCCACTATCCTGAGCAGAACCTGGACCGTACCCGTACCCAGTTCAAGCTGGTTAAGGATATGGAAGAGCAGTTCGACGCTATGCACGCTGTGGTTGCAAAGTACGCAAAGTAATTGCAAAGCATATATAAATAGTCATCGCCCCGACACTTTCGTGTCGGGGCGATTGCTATATTATTATATTGTATAGGTGTTTAAGGGGTGAGGGGAGTACTGTTCTGGGTGCGGCTTTGCTTTCGGTATTCGTTGGGACTCAGGGTAGTACTGCGGCGGAAGGCCTGGGAATAGTGACTGGAAGAGGAAAAACCCATAATGGAAGCAATCTGACCGATAGAATAGTCGGTTTCCTCCAGCAGATACTTGCTTTCCTCCACGCGCCGCTCCATCAGATATTTGATCGGGGAGATGCCGAAGGCCTCTTTGAAGGTGTGGGCCACATAATACTTATTCTGATGGGCCTCCCGGGCCAGAAGATCCAAGGTGATGGGGTCCTTAAAATGGCTGTCGATGTAATCCTTAATGGTCATGCACTCAGTACTTACATTATTAAAGGCAGTGATGGAGACGTGGATGTCTTTCTGCCGCAGAATGAGCAGGAGAATGATGTTCAGCAAATTCTGACAGATGATCTCCTGACCTGGAAGACAGCTCTGCACTTCATCCCGAAGGGCATCAATACAATAGGAAATGTGGCGGTCAGCCTGGGTGATATGGACCACGGGAATATCTTCCTGCTGGGTGGTGGAGGGCGTGAACTGGAGACCTTCAATGCCCAGAACGATGTATTCCAGCGGCTGGTCCTCGCTGGAAAATTCGCTGTGTTCGATCTGCGGGTTGATGATAATCAGATGATTCTTTTCAACAGGACATTTGTGGCCCTTTACCAGAAAGTGTCCTTTTCCCCCGGTGATGTAAAAAAGCTCGGAAAAACTGTGGCTGTGCAGAGTGCAGTTCCAGTCATTTTCGTAGCGGGAGCTGGATAAATAGAGGAGCCGAAGGGAAAGCGTACTTTCTGTATCGTCCAGGTGCTGAGAAGTCAGGGGAAACCGCAGACTTGTCTGGAAATCCTGGGGATAGGGCAGCATATAACGGTGATTACTCATGGATGTTACCTCCATAACGCGGGCCAATGGAACAATCCTATTATATCCGATAATAATCGATTTGCAAAGTAAAAAATAGAATATAATAATCTTGCGATGAAAAAAGGCAAAAGAAGGGAGAAAAGCAAGAAGATATCACCGGAAAAAGCGCAAGAGAGAAGGTATGGGAACGGTGAATTGTGTATGTTGCCATGTTCTGGAATCTAAATTCAAGGGTTTTACATGAAAAAGAGAGAGGAAAAACAATATGAATAAAAAACCCAGCAAGTATGGACTTGGAAAAACGGGAAAAGTCTGTTATACTCTAATTGCAATGATGCAAACGAAGTTTTCGCATCAAAAAATCATATGGAGGAATACATAATGAAGAAGATCATTGCACTGCTGCTGGCAGCTGTTATGGTTCTCGGCCTTGCCGCTTGCGGCGAGAAGGCTCCTGAGGCTGCTGAGACCAAGGCTCCTGCTGCAAACACTGAAGCTCCTGCTGCCACCGAAGCTCCCGCTTCCGACGTGACCATCCAGGTTGCTGCTGTTTCCACCGCTTTCACCGATGCTTATCCCGAGATGTGGAAGGACATCGCTGATGCATTTACCGCTGAGACCGGCATCAAGGTCGAGCTCGTCGAGGACAAGAACCTCGAGGATGTTATCGGACCCTCCATGCAGGGCGGCGAGTATCCCGACGTTGTTTACCTGCCCTACGGCCGTCCCGGTGCTCTCACCGAGCAGTTCGTCAAGGAGAAGCTGGTTGCTGACCTGACCGACGTTCTGGACATGACCGTTCCCGGCGAGGACAAGAAGGTTTCCGAGAAGCTGGCTGGCGGTTTCGTCGACACTTCTCTGACCAACCCCTATGCTGATGGCAAGACCTACCTGGCTCCCATGTTCTACGATCCCTGCGGCCTGTTCTACAACGCTGGCCTGTTTGAGGAAAAGGGCTGGGAAGTTCCTACCACCTGGGACGAGATGTGGGAACTGGCTGAGACCGCTAAGGCTGAGGGCATCGCTCTGTTCACCTACCCCACCACCGGCTACTTCGACGCTTTCCTGTACGCTCTGCTGAACACTGCAGGCGGCCCCGAGTTCTTCGAGAAGGTCACTCACTATGAGGATGGCATCTGGGATACCGAAGAGGCTAAGACTGTTATTGACATCATTGAGAAGCTGGCTAGCTACACCAACCCTGTCACCCCTGCACAGGCTAACGATCAGGACTTCAAGATGAACCAGCAGCTGGTTCTGGACAACAAGGCCCTGTTCATGCCCAACGGCACCTGGATTGCCGGCGAGATGGCTGATTCCCCCAGAGCTGAAGGCTTCAAGTGGGGCATGACCGCTCTGCCTGCTGTCAAGGAAGGCGGCGACCGTTACAGCTTCTGCTGGTTCCAGCAGTCCTGGATCCCCGCTGGCGCTGAGAACATTGAGGCTGCTAAGCAGTTCATCGCATTCCTGTACAGCGACAAGGCTGTAGAGATCTTCCTGAAGGGCGGCGCTGTGCAGCCTGTCCTGGGTGCTGCTGAGTCTATTGAGGATCCCGAGAAGAAGGCATTCCTCTCCATCTACGACAATGGCGCTAAGGCTGCTATGGGCGGCTTCGCTACCTACAAGTCTGTAGCTGGCCTGGGCAGCGTTCGTGAGGTTTACCTGGATCCCGTCAACGGCCTGGTGAGCGGTAACGTTACCGTTGATCAGTGGGTGGACGGCATCAAGGAAGCAAGCGCTCAGATGCACGCAAACCTGCAGTAATTGCAATTAGATTGGTTTTTGTAAACTCCTAAACCGATGGTAGGCGGGGTGAGTGGATTCCTACTCACCCCGCCGTTTCTTGCCTAGAGCAATTAGACGAAACGCTGCCGCAATTTTTCAGAAATGGACGGCGTTTCTCTGAGAAATATAATTTTAGAGAGGAGCTGAAAATGTGGAAAAGCGTAAAGGTATGGGTCACTTCCTGTTCTGGTGTGTGGCTCCCGCGGTGATTCTGTTCACCATCTTCATGATCATTCCCACATTGAACGTATTCCGGATGTCTCTTTTTGAAAGAGGCGCCTATTCCACCACCGAGACCTTCGTTGGACTTCAGAACTTCAAGGTCCTGTTTAGCGACCCGAAGTTTATTACCTCTATGCAGAATACCATTCTGCTGATTGTGGTGGTTACCGTTGTGACCTTCGCATTTGCACTGGTGTTTGCTTCTATCCTCACCCGGGAAAAGATCAAGGGACAGAATTTCTTCCGGATTATTTTCTACATCCCCAACATCCTTTCCATCGTTGTTATTGCAGGTATCTTCTCTGCAATCTACAAGCCTGAGAATGGTATGCTGAACTCCATCCTTTCCATGCTCTCTGGCAAGACCGTGATGATCCTCTGGAAGGACCAGCCCCTGGTTGTACTGTCTGTGATCATTGCCATGGTTTGGCAGGCTATCGGCTACTATATGGTTATGTACATGGCTTCCATGGCTGCTGTGCCCATGAGCCTCTATGAGTCCTCCGGCCTGGACGGCGCTGGCAGACTGACCCAGTTCTTCCAGATCACCATTCCTCTGATTTGGACCAATATCCGTACTACCCTGACCTTCTTCATCATTTCCACCATCAATATGGCATTCCTGTTCGTCAAGTCTATGACGGCAAAGGGTATGCTGGATGTGGGCCTGAGCTTCATGTATAACCAGAAGGACGCTGGCCTCTATGGCTATTCCATGGCTGCCGGCGTGGTGATCTTCCTGTTCTCTTTCCTGCTGTCCGCTATGGTCAACTGGACTACCAAGCGGGAACCCCTGGAATTCTAAGGAGGTAAGCAGAAATGACTGAGACAACAAAAACTTCCGGCGGCGAAAAGCTTTTTAAGTTCTTTGTGTACTTTGTGCTGATCGTCCT
This sequence comes from Oscillospiraceae bacterium, assembly GCA_020025615.1. Lineage (GTDB taxonomy): Bacteria > Bacillota > Clostridia > Oscillospirales > Oscillospiraceae > Faecousia. Next base: position 28,983 of record JAHHRT010000008.1, read on the forward strand.
GGCCGTTACCATCATTGTTCCTGTGGCTTGGGTGTTCATGGCTTCCATCAAGCAGAACGCTGAGTTCTACGGCAACCCCTGGACCCTTCCCGCCAGCTTCTACTGGCAGAACTTCGTAAACGCCTGGCAGGGTGCCAGAATGGGCGAGTATATGCTGAACTCCGCTCTGGTCACGGTTATGGCTCTGGGCCTGCTGCTGGTCATCGCACTGCCCGCTTCTTACTGCCTCTCCCGGTTTAAGTTCCGTGGCAGCAAGTTCCTGAACACCTGCTTCATGGCTGGCCTGTTCATCAATGTGAACTACATTGTCGTTCCCATCTTCCTGATGCTGAAGGATGGCGATTCCTGGCTCAAGGGACTGATTGGACATGGCTTCCTGCTCAACAATCTGTTTGTGCTGGCCCTTGTCTACGCATCCACTGCACTGCCCTTTACCATCTACCTGCTGTCCGGCTACTTTGCCACCCTGCCTCATGACTTTGAGGAGGCAGCTTACATCGACGGTGCAGGTTACGGCACCGCTATGGTGAAGATCATCTTCCCCATGGCTCAGCCCTCCATCCTTACCATCATCCTGTTTAACTTCCTCTCCTTCTGGAATGAGTACATCATCTCTATGACGCTGATGAACTCCGCTAAGGGCACCAAGACCCTGCCTGTTGGTCTGCTGAATCTGATGCAGGCACAGCAGTCCAAGGCGGAATTCGGCACCCTGTATGCAGGTCTGGTGCTGGTCATGCTGCCCACCCTGATCCTCTACATGTGTGTGCAAAAGAAACTGACCCAGGGCATGACCGTGGGCGGACTGAAAGGCTAAGGTGATACTGTGAAATTTTGGAAAGAGCATCAGCCTCTGCGGATCACCCTGATTACCCTGTGCTTCGTCGTGGGTATGGTTCTGCTGTTTATGGGCTGGAAGATGCAGGGAAACCTCGCTGGCCTGGGAATTATGATCGGCGGCCTCGCACTGCTGTTGGTGGCTATGGCCCTCTACAACGCAACCTTTGACTAAACTGCCTGGGCCGAAGGGAGACTTTCGGCCCCTTGGCGAATCCCAAGGCCCCGGTGTATTCTCCGGGGGCAGGCCATTGCGATTTACCGACGTTTCCGCGCCGGAAAAATAGAAATCTTTGATTTTGGAGATTGTAACATGAATACTAAGAACACTGGACGCGTAACCATTCCTACCGACCTGGACGTGGTCCCCGAAACTCTGGAGATCATGAAGCGCTGGGGTGCAGATGCCATTCGTGACTGCGACGGCACCGACTTCCCCGAAGAACTGACCCATCAGAACGCAAAGATCTACTCCACCTACTACACCACCCGTAAGGACAATGCCTGGGCTAAGGCAAACCCCGACGAGGTGCAGCAGTGCTACATCATGACCGGCTTCCATACCGCTTCCGAGGGCGCCCTGGAGATCAAGCTCATGAAGGGCATCTCTCCCGAGCTGATGCAGGTCAACACCCGTGACGACATTAAGCGTTGGTGGGAAGTCATGGACCGTACCATCGGTGAGCCCATCGCTGCCGATGCCTGGCACTATGACGAGGAGAGCGGCTGTGTCGTGATCCCCAACCCCGCACCCTACCACGAGTACACCGTGGCCTTCCTGGCATACCTCATCTGGGACCCCGTGCACATGTACAATGCTGTCACCAACAACTGGCAGAACTTTGAGCACCAGATCACCTTCGACGTTCGCCAGCCCAAGACCCACAAGTTCACCATGGAGCGTCTGCGTAAGTTCATCGCTGACCATCCCTATGTCAACGTCATCCGCTACACCACCTTCTTCCATCAGTTCACCCTGATGTTCGACGAGCTGAAGCGTGAGAAGTTCGTTGACTGGTATGGCTATTCCGCTTCTGTCTCCCCCTACATCCTGGAGCAGTTCGAGAAGGAAGTCGGCTACAAGTTCCGTCCTGAGTACATCGTGGACCAGGGCTACTACAACAACCAGTACCGTGTGCCCAGCAAGGAGTTCAAGGACTTCCAGGCTTTCCAGAGACGGGAAGTTGCCAAGCTGGCTAAGGAAATGGTTGATATCACCCACGAGCTGGGCAAGGAAGCCATGATGTTCCTGGGCGACCACTGGATCGGCACTGAGCCCTTCATGGACGAGTGGAAGTCCATCGGCATCGATGCAGTTGTCGGCTCCGTTGGCAACGGTTCCACCCTGCGTCTGATCTCCGATATTCCCGGTGTCAAGTACACCGAGGGCCGTTTCCTGCCTTACTTCTTCCCCGATACCTTCCACGAGGGCGGCGACCCTGTGAAGGAAGCCAAGGAGAACTGGGTTACTGCCCGCCGTGCTATCCTGCGTAAGCCCATCGATCGGATCGGCTACGGCGGATACCTGAAGCTGGCGATTCAGTTCCCTGAGTTCATCGACTACATCGAGTCTGTCTGCAACGAGTTCCGTGAGCTGTACGAGAACATCAAGGGCACCACTCCCTACTGCGTGAAGACCGTTGCTGTCCTCAACTGCTGGGGCAAGATGCGTGCATGGGGCTGCCACATGGTTCACCATGCTCTGTACCAGAAGCAGAACTACTCCTACGCAGGTGTCATCGAGGCCCTGTCCGGCGCTCCCTTCGATGTTCGTTTCATCTCCTTTGACGACATCCGCAACGACGCTTCCATCCTGAACGATGTTGATGTCATCCTGAACATCGGTGACGGCGATACCGCTCATACCGGCGGCGCTGAGTGGGAGGACCCCATCATCTCCTCCGCAATCCGCGGCTTTGTCCATCGCGGCGGCGGCTTCATCGGTGTTGGCGAGCCCACCGGCCACCAGTACCAGGGCCACTACCTGCAGCTGGCTAACGTTCTGGGCGTGGAGAAGGAAACCGGCTTCACCCTGAACTACGACAAGTACAACTGGACCCAGCAGAACGGTCACTTCATCCTGCAGGATGTGAAGGGTGATGTGGACTTCGGCGAGGGCATGAAGAGCATCTACGCTCTGCCTGACACCCAGGTCCTGGTTCAGAAGGACAAGGAAGTTCAGATGGCTGTGAACAGCTTCGGCGATGGCCGCAGCGTTTACATCTCCGGCCTGCCCTACTCCTTCGAGAACAGCCGTGTTCTGTACCGTGCCATCCTGTGGGCTGCTCACGGCGAGGATACCCTCAACAAGTGGTTCTCCACCAACTACAACGTGGAAGTCCATGCCTTCGTGAAGAACGGCAAGTACTGTGTTGTCAACAACACCTACGAGCCCCAGAGCACCACTGTCTACACTGACAATGGCTCCTTCAGCCTGGATCTGGATTCCAACGAGATCAAGTGGTACGAGATCTAATTTCATAAGCCTGAGGCGGTGCCGTTTTGCGGCACCGCCTCAGCGTGTCGAAAAAGCCTTTTTTCCGCTGAGGCGACTGTTCAGAACTTATAGAGTCCTGAACAGTCGATTGATTGAACGCGAAAGACACCCCTGATGGGTTTCTTTCACACTATCTTCCTTTCCGTCCACGGAGATATCTCCACTTTTTTGACAGTTTCAGGCGGTGCCGCAAAAACGGCACCGCCTTTTTATATGCTGCTTGCAAGTTGGAGAAGATGGTGCTATGATACTCACAGAATTTCCTGAACCAGGAAGAAATGAGAGGAAATGCGTATGTTAAATCAGCAGGAATTTGACCTTTGGGCAGACGGCTATGACCGGTCTGTCCGCCTTTCGGAGGAGAGTGACAGCTATCCCTTTGCGGGATATCAGAAGGTCCTCAACACCATCTACCAGCGTGTCCGGGCCGGAGAGGGAAAGTCGGTTCTGGATTTGGGATTTGGAACGGCAGTTCTCACCAAGCGGCTGTATGACGACGGCATTGCCATTACCGGTGTGGATTTCTCCCGTGAGATGATTGCCATTGCGCAGGAGAAAATGCCCCATGCCCGGCTGTTTCAGCAGGACTTGACCCAGGGTCTGCCCTCGGAACTGGCAGGGGAGCGGTTCGATTTCATTGTCTGCACCTACGCCATTCATCACCTCACCCAGGAGCAGAAGGTGGCCTTTCTCCGCCTTCTCCGTTCCCATCTGAACCCCGGCGGAGAAATCCTTTTGGGAGATGTGGCATTTGAGACCGAAGCAGAACAGGCGGCCTGCCGCAAGGCCTGCGGCGAGCAGTGGGACGAGGATGAATTGTATTTGGTTATGGAAACCCTTGCGCCCCAGGTTCCCGG
>JAHHRT010000080.1 GCA_020025615.1 Oscillospiraceae bacterium
TCGCTATTGCAGAATTCTTCCATACATGATAATATAACAAGATACAGATTATTCAAATAGGAGGAGCAATATGATTTTTGGCAGGCATATCAATCGGTATTACCTAAAATATGCCCATATGCTGCTGTTAGGCCTGGTTTCCCTGATTGCAGTGGATTATTTGCAGCTGGTGATTCCTAACCTCTATCAGATGGTGATTAACGGCATGAATCAGGGCTATGTGGTCATCGACGGCGTGGAGCATATGTTCGACATGACCTTCCTGCTGGACAGGATTTGTATGCCCATGGTGGGGATTATCCTTTGCATTGTCTTTGGACGCTTCCTGTGGCGGTGCTGTTTCTTCGGCGCAGCCATTAAGGTGGAGACGGACATTCGGAACAATATGTTCGACCACGCCCGGAATCTCAGCCGGGAGTACTACCAGCTCAACAAGGTGGGCAACCTGATGAGCCTCTTTACCAACGATTTGGACACCGTTCAGGACTGCTACGGCTGGGGCATTATGATGTTCTGTGACGCTCTGTTTTTAAGCGTCCTGGCAATCCGCAAAATGTGGATGATGGACCCCTTCCTGACACTGCTGACCCTGATTCCCATGGCGTTCCTGTTGGGGGCGTCTACACTTCTGGGCCGGTACATGATGCAGAAGTGGGACTACCGCCAGGCCTGCTTCTCCAAGCTTTCGGATTTTGCCCAGGAGAGCTTCTCCGGCATTGCGGTCATCAAGGCCTTTGTGAAAGAGTCTAAGGAGCTGATGGCGTTCCGGAAGCTGAACGTGGAGAACGAAAAGGCCAATGTGGACCACACCAAGGCATCGGTCCTTCTCAAAATTCTGGTGATGCTCTTTGTGGAAAGCGTCATCTGCGTCATTCTGGGTTACGGCGGCTATCTGGTCTATCAGCACCGCTTCAACGCCGGACAGCTGGTGGAGTTCATCGGCTATTTCAGCGCAGTGGTCTGGCCCATTATGGCAGTTGCGGAGCTGGTGGATATGACCTCCCGGGGTGCGGCTTCCTTAAAGCGCATTGGCGAGTTCCTGGACGCAGAGCAGACGGTGTTTGACCGCCCCGGTGCCCAGCCCCTCACCGATGTGAAGGGCAAGATTGAACTGAAGCACCTGAACTTCCAGTACCCCGACGGCAGCATCCCTACTTTGGAGGATATTACTGTGACCATCCAGCCCGGAGAGCGGGTGGGCCTGGTGGGCAAAACCGGTTCCGGCAAGTCCACCCTGGTGGATCTGATTCTCAGAACCTACAATGTCCCCGACGGGACCCTGTTCATTGACGGAAAAGACGTGAACGACGCGACCATTGCGTCTGTCCGCAGTGCCTGTGCCTACGTGCCCCAGGATAACTTCCTGTTCTCCGATACCATTGAAAACAATATCTCCTTCGGCGTGGACCGGGGCAACCGGGAAGCCATTATGGAGGCCGCCAGAATGGCGGATGTGGACAGCAATATCCAGGAGTTCACCCACGGCTATGACACTGTTCTGGGTGAGCGGGGTGTCACCGTTTCCGGCGGTCAGAAGCAGCGAATTTCCATCGCCCGGGCTCTGATGAAGAATTCCCCCATCCTGATTCTGGATGATTCTGTGTCTGCGGTGGATACCAAGACCGAGGAGACCATTCTCCATAATCTGGATGAAGTGCGGTCCGGCAAGACCACTATTCTCATTGCCCATCGCATTTCTACCATTGCCAAGATGGACAAGCTTCTCTTTATTGAGGACGGACGGCTGGAGGCGGTAGGCACCCATCAGGAGCTCTATGAAACCTGCCCCGCCTATCGCAGAATGGTGGATATGCAAAAGCTCGAAGAGGAAGGAGGGGAGCGCAGTGAATGAGTATCTTCCGCTTCTCATTGTCGGCGCCGTAATCGGCGTGTTCACCCTGCTGTTCCTCCTGGCCTACTTCCTGGACAGAAAGAATAAGCAGAATAACGACTATGAGCGCAATATGCCAGACCGGGAAATTGTGTCCCGGCTGATGGTTTACGCAAAGCCATATTGGAAAGAATTCCTGGTGGTGTTCTTCGTGATGGTCCTGTCCATTGCCTATGACATCCTTTCCCCGCTGCTGGTTGGTGACATTCAGAAGCTGGTGAAGGCGGATTTTCCCTTGAAGGCCCTGTATATCCGGGTGGGCGTGTACGCCGGAATCCTCATTGTGAGTTTGGTCTGCACCTATTTCCAGGCGATGATCCTGCAAAAAACGGGTCAGAAGATTCTGTCTGCACTCCGTGAGGATATTTTCGTCCACATCGAACAGCTGAGCCATGAACAGCTCAACAACATCCCTGTGGGCAAGCTGGTCACCCGAGTCAGCAACGACCCCAACAATATCTCCTATATGTTCACCAATGTGCTGGTGACCCTGCTCAAAAACTTCATGGTGCTCTTCGGCGTTCTGGGGGCCATGCTGGTTCTCAATTACTCCCTCACCCTGATGGTGCTGAGTTTTGTCCCCTTCATCGTCATCTTTACCCTGATCTTCCGGTGGTTCTCCCGGAAGGTGCACCGGGCGGTGAACGATGCCACCACCGATGTGAATACCTATCTGTCGGAAAACCTCTCCGGCATGAAGATCACCCAGATCTTCAACCAGGAGGACCGGAAGATGGATGAGTTCCTGGAAAAGAGCCGGAAGCTGGGCCGGGCCAAGCAGCACAGAATGTTGGTGTTCGGTATCTTCCGCCCTATGGTCTATATGCTCTTTATCTCCTGCAACCTGTGCCTGTTCTATCTGGGCTGCCGGGGCTATATCCAGGACATCTCCTTCTTCGGTCAGACCATCACCAGTGAGGTTATGGTGGCCTTCTATATGTATATCAACAAGTTCTTTAACCCCATCCAGACCCTGGCGGAGCAGTTCGATACCCTCCAGCGGTCCTTTGCCGGTGCAGAGAAGATCTTCAAGGTCATGGACCTGGTGCCGGAAATTGTGGACGGGGAGGAGACCATGGAGCTGGACGAGATCAAGGGCGAGATTGAGTTTAAGGATGTATGGTTTGCCTATGAGCCCGGCGAGTGGGTGCTCCAGGGCGTTTCCTTCCATGTGATGCCCAAGCAGACCGTGGCCTTCGTTGGTTCCACCGGATCGGGAAAGACCACCATTCTGTCCCTTATCTGCCGCAATTACGACATTCAGAAGGGCCAGATCCTCATTGACGGCATCGACATTCGGAAAATCAAGATTTCCTCGCTCCGCCGTCACTTCGGTCAGATGCTCCAGGATGTGTTCCTCTTCGCAGGCGACATCCGCAGCAATATCGTCCTCCGGGAGGAGGGAATCTCCGATGAACGCATTTGGGAGGTCTGCCGGTATGTCAATGCCGATGGCTTCATTTCCAAGCTGGAACACGGTCTGGACGAAGTGGTTCGGGAGCGGGGCAATAACTTCTCCGCCGGACAGCGGCAGCTGTTAAGCTTTGCCCGGACCATCATCCACAACCCCAGCGTGATGATTCTGGACGAGGCCACCGCCAACATCGACACCGAAACCGAGATTCTCATTCAGGACTCCTTGGAGAAGATGAAGAACATCGGCACCATGCTGATTGTTGCCCATCGGCTGTCCACCGTACAGCACGCAGACAACATCATTGTTCTGTCCCACGGCAAGATTCTGGAGCAGGGCAATCACCAGCAGCTTCTTGCCAGACACGGTCGGTACTATCAGCTGTTCACCCTGCAATATCAGAAGCAGCAGCTGCAAAAAAGCTGAACAAAAGCACCGAAAATTGCTTTTCACAGGCTGAGACAGCAAAAAAAGAGCCAACGACAGGTTTCGTTGGCTCTTTTTCCATTCTTTTTATGTTATTTTCAACAAAAATGTTGCAATTTATTTATATATGTGGTATATTCCTAAATTGAGAGATTATGATAAATCAATATAAAAGGAGTCCGATTTTATGGCATCTCAGGAGCATATTCGTAATATCGCAATCATCGCCCACGTTGACCATGGCAAGACCACGCTGGTTGACGAAATGCTGAAGCAGGGCGGTATCTATCGAGAGAATCAGACGACGGTGGACCGGGTCATGGACTCCGGCGACTTGGAGCGGGAGCGCGGCATTACCATTCTCGCCAAGAATACCTCTGTTCGTTATAAGGATTATAAGATCAATATCGTGGATACCCCGGGCCACGCCGACTTCGGCGGCGAGGTGGAGCGTATCCTCAAGATGGTAGACGGCGTTATCCTGCTGGTTGACGCTGCCGAGGGCCCCATGCCCCAGACCCGTTTCGTTTTGCAGAAGGCCCTGGAGCTGGGCCACAAGGTCATCGTGGCTGTGAACAAGATTGATAAGCCCGACGCCCGTGTCCACGAGGTCATGGACGAGGTCCTGGAGCTGCTGCTGGATCTGGATGCTACCGATGAGCAGTTTAACTCCCCCACGGTGTTCTGCTCCGGCCGTCAGGGTACTGCTTCCTACGGCCCCGACGAGGTTGGCACCGACCTCACCCCCCTGTTCGAGACCATCATCAACTATATCGACGCACCTACCGGCGACGACGAGGGCCCCCTGCAGCTGCTGGTTTCCTCCATCGACTACAATGAGTACGTGGGCAGAATCGCCGTGGGCCGTGTGGAGCGCGGTGTCATCAAGGTCAACCAGGAGGTTATGATCTGCGACTACCACGATCCCGACGTGAAGCAGAAGGGCAAGGTTGTCGCCCTCTATGAGTACGACGGCCTGGGCAAGAACCCCATCCAGGAGGCTCACGCAGGTGAGATTGTGGCTCTGTCCGGCATGGCTGATATCACCATCGGCCGTACCCTCTGTGCCCCTGAGGCCATTGAGCCCCTGCCCTTTGTGAAGATCTCCGATCCCACCATCGAGATGACCTTCGCTGTCAACGATTCCCCCTTTGCAGGCAAAGAGGGTAAGTTCGTCACCTCCCGGAACCTGCGGGACCGCCTGGAGAAGGAACTGCTGAAGGACGTTTCTCTCCACGTTACCGAGCAGGGCACCGATGCCTTCAATGTGGCAGGCCGTGGTGAAATGCACCTGTCCATCCTCATGGAGACCATGCGCCGGGAAGGCTATGAGTTCTCCGTTTCCACCCCTCACGTCCTCACCAAGGTCATCGACGGCAAGGTCTGCGAGCCTATCGAGCGGATGGTCGCTGACGTTCCCGAGGAGTGCATGGGCAGCGTCATCGAGAAGATGGGCCGCCGCAAGGGCGACCTGCTGGGCATGACCCCCATGGGCAACCGCTACCGTCTGGAGTTCCTGGTTCCCTCCCGCGGCCTGTTCGGCTACCGGAACGAGTTCCTGACCGACACCAGAGGCGAGGGCATTATGTCCTCCGTCCTGGAGACCTACGCTCCCATGAAGGGCGAGATTGAGCGCCGTCTTACCGGCTCCCTCATCGCCTTTGAGACCGGCGAGGCCTGTGCCTACGGCCTGGGCGCTGCTCAGGAGCGTGGTACTCTGCTCATCGGTGCCGGCACCGAGGTTTACGCCGGCATGGTGGTCGGTATTTGCAGCCGGAACGAGGATATGACTGTCAACGTCTGCAAGAAGAAGCAGCTTACCAATATGCGTGCCGCCGGTTCTGACGATGCTGTCCGCCTGGTGCCGCCCAGAATCTTCTCTCTGGAGCAGTGCCTGGAGTTCCTGGCAGACGACGAGCTGCTGGAGTGCACCCCCAAGAGCCTGCGTATCCGCAAGCGTGAGCTGGATCACAGCACCCGTATGCGTCAGCTGATGAAGAAGCGCGCTCAGGAGTAAGAAATATCGTAAAAAGCTGAGGCGGCCCCCAAAATCCGGGGGCTTCCCCGGCTTTTCCTCTGACTGGGGCGGCTGCCCTCCGGGGAAGGGAAGGTTTCTCCGGTTTCCCGGGAGAAAAGTCCAAAAAATTGTTGACCAAACGTATTTTTTCGGTTATAATAATTCGACGTGGTCAGTTTGACCCGGAACTATGTGTTGCTGCGGCCTATTCAGGCTGTTGAGCATATTGAATCTAAATACAGGAGGTGTAAGTTCTATGAAGCGTACCTATCAGCCCAGCCGTCGTCATCGTTCCAAGGTGCACGGTTTCCGCCAGAGAATGGCAACTGCCAATGGCCGTAAGGTTCTGGCCCGCCGTCGTGCCAGAGGCCGCAAGGTTCTGTCCGCTTGATGAGCAGATCCGAATGACAAGCGGAATAATCGCTCAAGAGCGAAACGGGAGCTACAGCGGGGTGAATGGTGAGTTCGCCCCGCTCCCTTTTTAGGGCGGCTTCCGGCAGAAAGGGTAATCC
>JAHHRT010000081.1 GCA_020025615.1 Oscillospiraceae bacterium
TGAACATCCGGGAATATAAAAATCTCCACAGTCTTTTTAAGAACTGTGGAGATTTTTCAGCTGTTATTCAAATTGAATCCGAACGGAGAAGACACGTTTATCTCCATCCGTTTCCTCATTGTGCCGATAGGCATCCACCTGAGCCACGTTCTCCTGAATGAAATCCCAGTGAAGCTCCAATGCCTCGCCCTCTCGGGCTTCGGACAGGTAGCAGATGGTGAACTCCTTCACCGGATGATCATGGTGGAAGGCGCTGGGCAGCAGGTCACTGATCCAGTCCATGCAGCGAGTGTTGTTCATGTGACCGTTTCTATCCAGGTCGGTAAAGGAAACGGTGCGCTTTCCCAGGTTCCGGCTCTTGGCAGGGACCAGGGAGCTGGGAATGGCAAGCTCGGTGCCCCGGACGGTGCCGGAGAGGACAATGCCGCTCTTTCCCGGGAGAATCATGTTCCGGGTGTTGCAGTCCATGAGGACCCAGAGACTGATGGAGCGGAAGCACTCGTTGCCGTCTTCATCATAGGCGACTACGCTTCTGGGGAAGGCCACCCGGGTGGTGGGCATAGGCCAGGTTTCCAGCCGGATGGTTTCCCCCCGCAGGGGAAGCCGGGTGATCTGCACCCGATGCCGGGAGATGGCCCAGAACAGCTGCTGCTGGGACAGGGTATCATAGTCCACCCGGAGCAGGTCACAGTGGTGGCCTGCGGCCTCCTGGGCAAGCAGGAGGATGGCGGAGGGCTTCATTCTGTCGAAACGATCCACACAGCTGTCATCAATAGGGAAGTTCTGTTCATAAATCGGTTTCATACGCTTAGCCTCTTGATTCTGTTAATGTTAGCTCTACTGTCAGCTTTTGCCCGCCGCTGTAAACCATGGCGGTCACGGTGTCCCCCACGTTGTAGGTGTAGAGGGCCTGCTCCAAATCCTCGGTGGTGATGATCCGGGTATCATCCACGGCAAGGAGAATGTCACCGGGGGAGATGCCCTTTAACTGGGCCTGACTGCCGGGGGTCACGCTTGTGATAAACAGCCCGGCGGGCAGACGGTAGTAGTGCTGATAGAAGTTGGAGAGGGTTTCGCCCCGGACCTCCAGGGTGGGGCGTCCGGAGACATAACCCTGGGCGATGATCTGATCGACAATATCCTTGACGGTGGTGCTGGGAATCGCAAAGCCCAGACCTTCTACGCCGGCGGAGCTGGCGAAGGTGCCGATCTTCATGGTGTTGATGCCGATGACCTGACCGTAGCAGTTAATCAGCGGGCCGCCGGAGTTTCCGGAGTTCAGGGCGGCGTTGGTCTGAATCAGGGTCAGGGTGCGGCCGTTGGCGGTAATGTCCCGGTTAATGGCGGAGACGATGCCGTCGGTCATGGTTCCCCGGAGGTTGATGCCCAGAGGGTCGCCGATGGCGGCTACGGTATCTCCCACCCGCAGGGCGGAGGAGTCACCGAATTCTGCTTCCGTGAGGTTGTCGGCCTCAATAAAGAGGACAGCTAAATCCGAAATGGGGTCCTGGCCCACCAGATTTGCGGGGAGCACCCGGTTGTCAGTGAGCTGGACGGAGATTGCCTTGGCGTTCTGGACCACATGGCAGTTGGTGACGATGTAGCCCCGGTTGGAGACAATGACCCCGGTGCCGGTGGCACTGCTGCCGTGCACCTGACTGCGGATGGAGACCACAGCGGGGATATTCTTTTCGTAGATTTCCTGGAGGGAGATTCCTCCTTCTTTGGGAATGTTGGAGACGGATTTCGGGGAGCTTTTCAGGGAAATGGTGGCGTCCTGGCAGTAATTCCGCTTTTCCGGCACCGGCTTCGGAGCCTGGGGAGCGCTGGCCTCCTCGGCGCTGAAGGAGATGGAAAGGGAGTTTTTCTCCTCCTCCTCGTGGTCACTGAGCTCCCGGAAGAGCCGCACGTTCATAAGCCCCAGCACGGTGATGATGCCGCCCAGAAAGATGACCAGGATCAGCAGCAGGGCCACAAGCCCGGAGTGGGTTTTGGGCGGGTCCGTCCGTCCGGTGCCATAGGCTCCGTCATCCCAGGGATTTTGGGTTGTTTTTTTGCGTTTGTCCATAAAATGACCTCGGATCAATTGACCAATGGCATGGTAAAGGTAAATTCTGTCTTGCCGTCACGGCTGGTGACGCTGATGTTCTCCTGGTGGCTGCACACGATGGTTTTTACAATGTACAGGCCCAGGCCCCAGCCGTCCCGGTTCTGGCTCCGGCTCTTATCCAGCTTGTGGAAGCGGTCGAAGACCAAAGGCAGCTCGTCGGGGGGAATGGTCTCCCCCTCGTTGGAGATGGAGACGTAGGCTTTTCCGCCGCCCTCCCGGATGGTCAGGCCCAAGGTCTTTCCCTCGGGGCAGAACTTTACGGCGTTGTCAATGAGGTTGTAGATCACCTGCGTGATATAGTCCCGGTTTGCGATGGTGTACACCGGATGGTCAGGCATATTGACATCCACATTGAGGTTCTTGTCGTTGATCTTTTTTTCAAAGGTAATGAGCACCTGCCCGGCACATTCCTCCAGGTCGAAGTGCATTTTCTTTTCTTCGGGGATGCCCTCCTGGGTTTGCAGCTGGGAGATATCCAGCATACTGCGCACCAGGCGGCTCAGGCGCTTTGTCTCATCGGAGACGATTTGCAGATAGTGTTCCCGCTTATTCTCCGGGATGGTGCCGTCCAGAATACCGTCCACATAGCCGGAAATGGTGGTCATGGGGGTTTTCAGCTCGTGGGATACGTTTGCCACGAACTCCTGGCGCTGGTACTCGCTCTTTTGCAGGGACGAAGCCATGTTGTTGAAGGCAACCGCCAGATCCTCCACCTCTTCGGAGTAGTCGGATTCCACCTTCACCCGGGCATCCAGATCCCCGTGCCCGAAGGCGGTAGCGGCCCGGGCCATATCCCGCAGGGGACGGCTCTCTTTCCGGGCAAAGACCGTGACCACCAGAACGGAGATCAGCACCACGAACAGGGATGCAGCCAGGAAAATGTGGGAGACGCGGGTCAGAATCTGGGTGGTGGTTTGGGTAGGGGTGGAGACAATGACAATGCCGGTGATGCCGTTTTCCCCCTGGATGGGGGTGGAGATGACATAGCGGGAGTCCTTATAAAGGCCCCGAATCACGCCGGTTGCGGTGTCTCCGCCATTTTTCAGAACTTTTTCCAGGTATTCGGTGTTGAGCCGCAAGCCCTGCCACTCCCGGTCCACCATGGCACCGGAGCACTGAATGACCCGGCCTTCGGTATCACAGATCACCGCATCGCTGCCGGAGATCGTGGCAGCCACATCCAGGTTGAGCAGAAAGGAGCGGCTGGTGAGGGCATCATCCGCCGCATAGGAAGAGGCCAGGTCCGCGATGAAATGGGCATCGTGCTGAAGATCCCCGATGGTTGTCTGGGTCAGGTAGTCCTTGACCAGAATCTGGAAGGATGCAAAGAGAATCAAAAGAGACAGGAGCAGGATAGAGGCGGTGGATGAGAAGTTGCGGCTGAATGAGGTTTTCATCCTTTACAGCACCTCGAACTTATAACCAACTCCCCAGACCGTTTTGAGGCTCCAGTTCTCGCTGACGCCTTCCAGTTTCTCTCTCAGCCGCTTCACATGGACGTCCACGGTGCGGGAGTCGCCGAAGTAGTCAAAGCCCCAGACTTCGTCCAAAAGCTGATTGCGGGTATAGACCCGGTTGGGAGAGGAGGCCAGGTAGAACAGCAGCTCCATTTCCTTGGGGGGCGTATCTACCTTTTTGCCGTCCACGGTAAGCTCGAATGCGTCCATATCGATGACCAGCTTGTCAAAGACCAGACGGCGGGGCTTCTTTTCGGTGGTCACACCGGTAGAACGGCGGAGGACAGCCTCGATACGGGCCAGTACCTCCTTCATTTCAAAGGGCTTGGTGATATAGTCATCGGCACCGGCCTTAAGGCCGCTGACCTTGTTGTCGGTTTCGCCCTTGGCGGTGAGCATGATGATGGGCACCTGGCTCTCGGTACGGATGGCCTTGCAGACGGCCCAGCCGTCCATCACAGGCATCATCACATCCAGCAGCACCAGGTCCGGCTTGATGGCCCGGAATTTGGCAAGGCCCTGTCCGCCGTCTCCGGCGATGGTGACGGCATAGCCCTCTTTTTCCAGATACATCTGCAAAAGCTCTGCGATATTGTGATCGTCCTCTACGATCAAAACAGAAACAGCCATAGTGAAGATCCTCCTATTTCTGGTATCCATGTGAGGTTATGTCCCACGGCTCGGATTCTGAAAGCTGCATGGGGGACATAATCGTCTGTTTGGGCTATTACGGTGGAACCCGCCGGGAAAAGGCGATTCCAAGAGATAATAGCTATATAGTAGTTATTATAGCGCAAAATGCCAGGTGCGAGTGAACAAATTGTAAAGAGTTCCACCCCAATTTGTGAACGGAGAAATTCCCCTTGCAAACCTCTGCGTTTGCCTGTATCATAAGGAATGAAAACCAATTGAATAGAATATTCGGATAGGAGATTTTTATGGTAGAACTGTTAAAAGCGGTGCTGTTCGGCATTGTGGAGGGCGTCACGGAATGGCTGCCCATTTCCTCCACCGGACACCTCATCCTGCTCAATGAATTCATCAATCTGCAAATTTCCGATGCGTTCAAGAGTATGTTTGACGTGGTGATTCAGCTGGGCGCAATCCTCGCCGTCATTGTGCTGTTTTTCCACAAGCTGAATCCCTTCTCGCCCAGAAAAGACTCTGCGGAAAAGAAGCAGACCTTGCAGCTGTGGTTCCGGGTGATTGTGGCAATTATCCCCTCTGGCATTGTGGGCATCCTATTTGACGACTGGATGGACGCCCATCTTCACAACGGCATTGTGGTTTCCATCGCCCTGATCGTCTACGGCGTGGCCTTCCTTCTGGTGGAGCGGCGGCATCAGGGTCATTACGCAATGGCGCAGGATGTCTACAGCATTGACTACCGCACGGCGGTGATGATCGGTCTTTTCCAGTGTCTCAGCCTGATTCCCGGAACCTCTCGCTCCGGCTCCACCATTTTGGGAGCCATCCTCATCGGCGTCAGCAGACCCGCCGCCGCGGAGTTCAGCTTCTTCATGGCAATCCCCACCATGGTGGGTGCCAGCCTCATTAAGGGGGCCAAGTTCCTGCTGTCCGGGGTAGGTGCCACGGGCCCGGAGATCGGCGTTCTGATTGTGGGCTGTGTGGTGTCCTTTATTGTGAGCCTTCTGGTGATTAAGGGCCTGATGGAGTATATCCGCAAGCACTCTTTCAGCGCATTCGGTGTATACCGGATTGTGCTGGGCATTTTGGTTCTTGGCTATTTTATTTTGAAATAAATACACAACGGAGGAATAATCATGGATTACAGCATTGAAAATGAGTATCTGAAAGTGACTGTCACCACCTTTGGTGCACAGCTTAAGAGCGTGATCCGCAAGTGCGACGGTGTGGAGCATATGTGGCAGGCAGACCCCGAGGTCTGGCGTTTCAGCGCACCCATCATGTTCCCCCACACCGGCAAGGTCGTGGACGGTGTGATTGATGTGAAGGGCAAGCGGTATGAGGCCGGTCAGCACGGCTTTGTGCGGCTCATGGAGCACAGCTTCGTGGAGCAGACCCAGGACAGCCTGACCCTGGAGATTTGCAGCAATGAGGAGACCCTGGAGAAGTTCCCCTTTGAATTCCGGCTGCTGTCCACCTTTACCCTGGAAAACGACACCCTGCATCACACCCTGACCGTTGAGAATCTGGACGACGAGAAGATGCCCTTCGGCATTGGCTTCCATCCCGGCTTTGCCCTGCCCTTTGACGATGCCCACAAGGCTACCGACTATGAGCTGCGGTTCAGCGAAGTGGAATCCCCTCTGTGCGTGAACTGTCTGCCCCTGGGCCTGCTCCATGGTGACTGCTACTATCTGGGCAGCAACATTCAGACCATTCCCATTGATGAGCATCTGTTTGACAACGACAGCCACTGCATGGTGAACCTCAAGTCCCAGACCCTGGGCGTTTACGAGAAGGGCACCGGACGGGGCGTTGTGGTGAACATTCAGGACTTCCCCTATGTGCTGCTGTGGAGCAAGCCCGGTATGCCCAAGTATGTATGTATTGAGCCCTGGGAGAGCCTGCCCAGCCCTGAGAACGGCTCCACCAAGTGGGAAGAGAAGCCCGCCGCCGCCATTCTGAATCCCGGCGAGGCCTGGGCCACCACCATGAGCGTATCCTTCGTCCGCTAAGGCGGCGAGTCGCCGCAGACAAT
>JAHHRT010000082.1 GCA_020025615.1 Oscillospiraceae bacterium
TATATTTTGTTCAGCCGCCGCTTTTGCAGCGCATTGCATTTCCTTTCTGATGCTTCGATTGTACATTCCCCGGATGACCTCCGCCAATCCGGTCTGCAAGGGAGCTGTCAGACCTGTCTACTGCTCTGGCACCGGAGGTTTTCTCTTTCCACAGCAGCATTTTTTCTCCCTGACCTTTAAAAAGTGGTGTGCTGCAAATCCCGCAGCACACCACTTTTTCGGTCAGCCGATTCAATTACACTTTATTACGCTTTCTGCTCCTCAGGACCGCCGTCCAACGTCAGCGGAGCCAGCAGGGGCATAGAGATGAACACCGGATATGTATAACGGAACTCACAGAAGACCGGCGCGCCGAACCAAAGTCCCACCATGATGACAATCAGGGGAAGGAACAGGATGCGCACCCCCCGTTTTTCCCTGCTGCTCACATACCACAGAATGAGCATCCCCCACACCTGTAAACCGATGCTCAGAAGCGGTTCGAAAAGGATGCTCTCTCTGGTAAAGGTAAATGCAGCCTTCACCAGCTTCCGAATGGGATTCATGTTCTTGATCATAGCAAGGCCGTAGGGGTTGTCCGCTACGTATTCGGCATAGACATAGTATTCATATCCGCCGTTCCAGTATCCTTTTGTAAGCTCCACCCAGGCCTCCAGATAGTCCTTCGGGTATTTCATTCCCAGGCGCAGCCACAGTGACAGAAACTCCTGCTTGTGGTTTTGTATGAAGTAGTGATTCGTGCGGCGAATCTCATCCTTGAGGGGGTCTGAGGTCCATTTCTGATAGAGCTCAGGGACCTCTTCAAAATCCACTGTTCCATCGAGAAGTGTCTGATCTTCCGGGGAGATTTCCCGCTCATTGACGATGCACCGGGCAATCTGCTGAATGGGCAGAGACAAGGTCTCTACGTAGTCCACACCGGACACATTCAGGATTTTCAGCATGGGGACGTTGAGGAACCAGCCAAAGGCCACCACCGCCAGCATACACCAGCAGATTCCCTTTGCCAGTTTCCGGTAAAACACCAGCAGCCCAATGCAGCAAGCCAACATCACATACCATCCATTGGTTCGCATAACGCTCACAAGAGCACCGCCCACAAAAAGCAGGCTATAGTTAATCTTCTGGCTTCCCATCCGCTTCAGGATGCGATACTGAGCCGTAATCACAACCAAAATACCGCCGCCAAACAGAACATCTTTCCAAATAGAAGCGCTGTAGGCTATGTGGTACGGCAGGAAGGCATAGGCCAGGAAGCTGATTGCCAGCCAGAATTTGGGAACCTTCTGTTCATAAAGGGTCATCATAGCCCAGGAAATGGCTGCATCCATGCACAGCAGCTGAACCACACAGTAAAAGGCCGCCGCCCGGTTGACCTCGCCAAACAGCCCATATCCCAGGGCCAAAATTCCCTGGAGAATCCTGGTATACCAATAGGGCAGGAAGTTATTGAACTGACCGCTTACCATCTGCTCAATCTGCCCCATAGGGTCGTGGCTGATGCTGCCGGGATAGACTACAAAAAACAGATAAATGAGGTTAATCAGTGCAATTGTGCCGAAGCAGAAGAAAAAGAATTTGACAGGTCTCTTCCCATCGAAGCGGGGAGCCTGCCGATACAACCCGGAAGCAACCCGTCCACAGGCACACAGCAGGATGTGATAAAACAGCACGCTGCCGCCCAGGAAACTGACGCCAGCCTCCAGCATACCCATAATCCGGCTGGTCTCCGGCGACACGGAATTCACATCTCGAACCATCTGAAACAGCGGGTAGTTAGCCAGCAGCGATGCACCGGAAAGCAGGCCAGCCAGGAGCCACATGGAGCCGCTGCTGTGGGACTGCCGTGTGGTCCAACTGCGGTAGTTGTCCCCCATGCAAGCCAGGCCAGCCATGGCACAGAGCACATACACACTAAAATATGCGTCTGTCCCGGATAAATTGGTCAGCCACAGGAAAATGCCGCCTGCTTCCAGCAGCATCCGCAGTCTTTGCTTGGTTGTTTTTTCTATACACATTTTACTATCCCGCCTATCCGTAGAATTTGCAATCAGAAAAATTCCCGATATAAAGCGAAAATCCGAACTCACATTCGTAAGTTCGGATTTTTCATGGTGACCCGTACGGGAATCGAACCCATGTTACCGCCGTGAAAGGGCGGTGTCTTAACCGCTTGACCAACGGGCCTGGTAGCGGCAATCTGATTCGAACAGATGACATACCGGGTATGAACCGGCTACTCTACCAACTGAGTTATGCCGCCATGTGGTCAACGACGATTCCGGCACCGCCGAAATCAGCTTCCTTATTATATCTAACGCAACCCCTTTTGTCAAGCAGTTTTTCAAAATTTTTTGATTTATTTTTCATTTTTTCTATCTTGTGCGAAATTCAATCTATTTATTCAAAAATGCCCGTGTTTTCTTTCTTGAAAAGTTCTGCATTTTGCAGGTCAATTTTTCTCTTTTTTCTTATTTTCTTTTCTCGCCCGGAAATCCAAAGGATTTTTCTTTTCTTTTTCGGTCATATGTGCTATAATAACCCCAAGATCAAAGGGCCCGGAAGCCTGAATTTTTCCGGCATTTGCAAAAATTTTTCCAAGGAGGCGGTATTCATGTCCCGAACCAGTAATAAAGCCCAGCTCATCCTGGATTATGTCAATCAGTTTGTCCAGGAAAACGGCTACTCCCCCTCCATTCGGGAGATTGGTGCCGCTGTCGGTCTGCGCTCCACCGCCTCGGTGAGCTACCACCTCCAGGCGCTCCAGGAAAAAGGTCTGCTCCAATCCCCCGGCACCAAGGGCCGCAAGAGAAGTCTGGTCACCGCCGCCCGGCCCGGTCAGATTCCCATTGTGGGCGTGGTCACTGCGGGTATGCCCATTCTGGCGGTAGAAAATCAGGAGGGGATGCTCCCTTGGAGTGATCCCGGCTGCTTTGCCCTGCGGGTTCGGGGTGACAGTATGATCAACGCCGGAATTCTCAGCGGGGACCTGGTGGTCATCCGCCCTCAGCCCACCGCTGACGATGGGCAGATTGTGGTCGCACGGATTGAGGACGAGGCCACGGTGAAGCGGCTCTATCGCCGCAACGGCGAAATCTGGCTCATGCCGGAAAACGACGCCTACTCCCCCATTGACGGCTCTCAGGCCGAAATTCTGGGCATTGTCAAGGCCGTCGTCCGGGAATATTAGAGTTTGTCCGCCCACTGCGTAAAATAATGCTTGACAAGTGGACACATTGGGTGTTTAATATGCGTATCATAATAAAAACCTGAGACGCGGAAGTAAAGTTGTCAGCGCATCCCCAGAGAGCCGTCCACTTGCTGGAAGGACGGCGATAAGCGGGGCAGCAAATGGGCCGCCGAGGGCGGGGAGAACGGGGTTTCCCTTAGTATCTTCCGACGCTTTGCCGGCGTTATCGGGCAGGCGGTGTGTTGGCATCGTCAATGAGCGGTCGTGTATTCACGGCAAACAAGGTGGTACCGCAGGATTCTATTCTGTCCTTGTTCCCCAGGGGGAACAAGGGCTTTTTTTATACCCGTACCCCGCCAACAAATCTGATTAAGGAGCAAAACGTTATGAAAAAACTGATTTCCCTCGTCCTGTGCTGTCTCATGGTCCTTTCTCTGCTGGCTGGCTGCGGTTCCGCCCCCAAGGCAGACGGTACCTGCAAAATCGCCATTGTCCAGCAGATGGACCACTCCTCTCTGGATGAGATTCGCAGTGCCATTGAATCCCGGCTCACCGCTCTGTCCCAGCAGTCCGGCTGCACCCTGGAATACCAGGTTTTCAACGGTCAGAACGACCCCACCATGCTGAACCAAATCGGCGCACAGATTGTCTCCGGCGGCTTTGACGCCATCATTCCCATTGCCACCCTGGCTGCCCAGTGCATGGCAACGGCTGCCGACGGCACCGGCATCCCCGTGATCTTCGCCGCCATCTCCGACCCGGAGGAAGCGGGCATCACCGACCTGCCCCAGGTCACCGGCATTTCCGACGCTCTGGACACAGAGGCCATTCTGGACATCATGCTGTCCCTCCAGCCGGATGTGAAGACCGTGGGCCTGCTGTACTCCAACTCTGAGCCTAACTCCGCCACCCCCATTGCCCAGGCCAAGGCCTATCTGGAAGCCAAGGGCATCGCCTATCTGGAAAAGACCGGCAACACCACCGACGAGATTGTGAACGCTGCCAACGCCCTGGTGGGCCGTGTGGACGCAGTGTTCACCCCCACCGACAATGTGGTCATGGGTGCCGCCACCGCCGTGGAAGAGATTCTGAAGGAAGCCAAGCTTCCCCACTACACAGGGGCCGACTCCTTTGTGCAGGCCGGAGCCTTCGCCACCTGCGGTGTGGACTACACCGAGCTGGGCACCCAGGCTGCGGACCTGGCTGTAGAAGTTCTCACCAGCGGCCAGGTTCCCGCCATTCAGGGAGCCAAGGGCGGCATCATCCTGGTAAACGACAACACCGCCAAGGCCATCGGCCTCGACTACCAGGCCCTCTTCCAGATGGAGGATGCGGTTCTGGAAACCATCGCGCAGTAACCTGAGAAAGGAGCCTTTTCCATGATTTCTTCTGCTGTCATTATGAGTGCCCTGGAGCTGGGCTGCATCTATGCGCTGGTTGCGCTGGCACTGTTTCTCAGCTTCCGGGTGCTGAACATCGCAGACATGACCACCGACGGAAGCTTCACCCTGGGCTGTGCCGTCTCTGCCACCTTAGCCGTGGCAGGCCATCCCCTGCTGGCTCTGCCTGCCGCCATGCTGGCAGGTGCCGCCGCCGGCTCTATCACCGCCATGCTGCAAACCAAAATGAAGATCCCCTCCATTCTGGCGGGCATCATCACCAACACCGGCCTGTACACCGTGAATCTGGCGGTGATGGGCTTTTCCTCCAACGTGAACATGATGAAGGCCAAAACCCTCTTTACCCTGGTGCGGCCTTACCTGGGCACCTGGTATCGGCTGGTTCCCGCCGCCATTGTCACGGTGCTCATGGGCGTTCTTCTGGTGCTGTTCCTGCGGACCCGGCTGGGACTCTCTGTGCGGGCCACAGGCGACAACCCGGACATGGTTCGGGCCAGCTCCATCAATACCGGGTTCACCATTACCGTGGGTCTGTGCGCCGCCAACGCCCTCACAGCCCTGTCCGGAGCTGTCCTCGCCCAGTATCAGAAGACGGCGGACATCAACCTGGGCACCGGCATGGTGATTATCGGGCTGGCCTCTCTCATCATCGGAGAAGCCCTCATGCCCAAGGGAAAGCTTTGGGCCAAGGCCCTGGGTGCTGTCATCGGCAGCATCCTCTATCGGTTCATCATCGCGCTGGCACTGCGGCTGGACCTGCCCAGCGAGTGCCTGAAGCTGATTTCCGCTGTGATCGTGGCGCTGGCAATCGGCCTTCCCGCTCTGAAGCCCGCCCGGAAAAGAGGTACTGCAAAATGCTGAAACTGACAAACATTCAAAAAACCTTTGCCCCGGGCACAGTCAACGAAAAGGTCGCTCTGGCTGGCGTGGATCTCTGCTTAGCCCCCGGGGACTTTGTGACGGTTCTGGGCTCCAACGGCGCAGGTAAGAGCACCCTGTTCGGAGCCATTGCAGGCTCCTTCCTGCCGGACGAGGGCAGCATTATGCTGGACGGGCAGGATATTACCGGGCTTCCCGACTACAAACGCAGCAAGTACATTGGGCGGCTGTTCCAGGATCCCCTCAAGGGAACTGCCCCCAACATGACCATTGAGGAAAACATGGCTCTGGCCTATCTGCGGGCCTCGGAAAAGCGCAATCCCTTCTCCATTGTCACAGCGGCAGACCGCCGGGAGTTCCGGGATCGGCTGGCCCAGCTGGGGATTGGCCTGGAGGACCGGATGAAGCACCCGGTAGGTCTTCTCTCCGGCGGACAGCGCCAGGCTCTGACCCTTTTGATGGCAACCCTGGTGACACCCAAGCTGCTGCTGTTAGACGAGCACACCGCCGCTCTGGACCCTGCCACGGCAGAAAAGGTATTGAAGCTCACCAAGGACATTGTGGCAGAGCGGAACATCACCTGTCTTATGATCACCCACAACATTCCCTCGGCGCTGGAGCTGGGCAACCGCACCATTATGATGCGGGACGGCAGGATCGTCATGGAGCTTGCCGGGGAGCAGCGGAAGAACATGACCACCCAGGAGCTTCTCACCGCCTTCCAGTCCCAGGGCATCCACTCCGACCG
>JAHHRT010000083.1 GCA_020025615.1 Oscillospiraceae bacterium
TTCTGGAGCTAGTGACCTGACTCGAACAGGCGACCTTCTCATTACGAGTGAGATGCACTACCGACTGTGCTACACTAGCAAATTCATTTCGCCCGATTATTATACCGACAATCGGGCGAAATGTCAACAACTTTTGATGCATTAAATTGAAATTCCCAGCTCCCGGGCTTTTTCCCGGATGGAAAGCAGGTCATCGAAGGTTTCCGGGCGCTTGGTGACGTCCCGAAGCAGTGCCGAGGGATGGTAGATTGCCGTCATCCAGACTCCGCCGCGCTCAATCCAGGTTCCGTGTTCCCGAGTAATTCGGAAATCTTTTCGGATCAGCCGGCAAGCCGCAATTCTGCCCAGGCAAACGATCATCTTAGGCTGAACCAGCGCAACCTGGTTGCGCAGATAGCCGATACAGGACTCCTGCTCTGTCTCCAACGGGTCCCGGTTCCGGGGCGGACGACACTTGACAATGTTCGCAATATAGCAGTTGCTCTGACGGTCCAGGTCAATAATGGAGAGCATATCATCCAGAAGCTTTCCGGCAGGTCCCACAAAGGGAATTCCCGAAAGGTCCTCCTGCTCTCCCGGACCTTCTCCGATGAACATAATGTCGGCGGATTCGTTTCCGATACCAAACACCACGTTGTGCCGGGTTTCGCATAGGCCGCACCGAGTGCAGTCCCGGCAGGTCTCTTTCAGCTGCTGCCAATCATACATAGTTACCGACTCCTTCTGCGTCCGGATCTCCGGCGGCGGCGTCTTGCCTTCGCTCTGGCCCGGCGGATAGAGTTAATAACCAGATAGAGAGCAATGGGAATCAGAACAATGGCACTGACAATTTTAACAAATCCCAGGAATCCAGAGGTATCCTGGTCATTTCTGGCCTGTTCTCCCTGATTGGGGTCGATGCCGCCCTTCTTATATCGAACATCGCTCATAGCAAAGAGCTCTGCCTCTGCAATGCAGCTGGTCCGGTACCAGATCTGGGTCGTGGCAATCTTCTGTCCCCGCTCGATTGGTGCCGTAAGGCCGCCTTTTACAGGGGTTGGCTCGATCTTGAGGTTATCCATACTGACGCCGTTGGGAAGCACAGTGTCCACATTTACCAGAGGCTGGCCCACGACCTGGTTTTCTCCATCGATGACGGAGAACTGATTCATAGCCTGGCCTTCATAGACAATGCGCTTCACCCGGAAGCCATTGAAAATGTAATCCAACAGCTCTACCATCTCATCAAAGTTGCCGTAATAGTCTGCATTCCAGCCATTTTCCTGGAAGGTACGGTGGGCACCCATGATGACGCAGACCAAATCCATGCCCTTCTCCTCAGCGGTACAAACAATACTTGCACCGGCATTATCGGAATAGCTGGCAAGGCCGCCGGTAACACGGGTCTGATAGAACTTAGGAGTAACAGACTCAGAAATCAGGTAGTTCTGGCACTGGAGCTTTCGCGCATCGGAACGGTTTGTTGCAGGAACTGTGTAACTTCTCGTAAAGAGAAGCTCCTTGATGGTCTCGTTCTTGGTGGCCTCCACCATAATCTTTGCCATGTCTCGTGCCGTAGTGTGCTGGGGTACGTTGTCCAGGCCGTGGATGTTGCCAAACTCCGTATTGGTACAGCCCATCTTCTTGACCCGCTCATTCATAAGGCCCACGAAGGCCTCCTGATTGCCGCTGACAAATTCTGCCAAAGCCACGGCTGCGTCATTTGCGCCATGGAGAATCAAGCAGTTCAGAAGGTCCTGAACCGTAAGCTTCTCGCCTTCCTTCAGTTTGACGTTCTGGGAGCCACCGGGAAGTCGGGAGATATTCCGGCTGCTGCAGGTAACAATGGCATCCAGCGGCACCTGCTCGGCGACAACCAGCGCTGTGACCAGCTTGGTCAGCGTACCGGGAGCCAGTTTCAGGTCCGCATTGTAGGAATACACCATGGTCTCGGTATTGCGCTCAAAGACCACAACGCTCTGGGCAGTTTGCAGCTTCTGCCCCTCATAGGCGGCAAGTGACACCATACCGTTGATGCCCCGACAGCCGTTATAGATACCCACCGTGCCAAACGCAAGGTCAGACGGCTGTGAAAACTGGGTTTCCACAGGCTGGGTGTCCTGCACGGCTGCTTCGGTAGGCGGCGCTGTTGTTTCGGTAGTCTCTGCAGCCCGTACCGGCAGGGCTGTGCTCTCGAGGAGCAAAACCGCTGCAAGGAGCAGACTGAGGCAGGCGGATTTTTTCATATTTTCAGATTTCCCCCTTAAATAAAACCCATTGCCGGACTTGTCCGGCAGAGAAAAGTCGTGTATAATGGTCTATATTATAACAGCTTTTCCGATTCTAGTCAATGCGGGAGGTGGATTCCCATGAAAAAGCAGGGAGTCTGGATTGCTGCCGTCTGCGCCCTTGTGATGCTGAGTTTTCTCAGCGGCTTTTGGTACGGGCGCAGCACCCGAGGTTCCGTCCAGATAACCTACACCCTGGCACCGCCGCCATCCTCTGCGCCGCCGGGCGCTCCCTCCCCCATTAACATCAACACAGCAGACCAGGAAGCGCTCACTGCGCTTCCCGGCATTGGCCCTGCCGCTGCCCAGCGAATCATCGAATATCGGCAGGAACATGGTAAATTCCGTTCAGTACAGGAACTATTGAATGTAGACGGAATTGGCACCGGGAAGCTGGAGCCGATTCTGGATCGAATCACTGTAGGAGGTTAAGTACATGAAAATATTAGTCGTGGATGACGAGACCCTGCTGGTCAAGGGCATCCGCTTTAATCTGCAAAACGAAGGGTACGAGGTAATCACCGGGTCCGACGGCGAGGAAGCCGTAAAGCAGGTTCAGGAGCAGTCCCCGGACCTGGTCGTGCTGGACGTCATGATGCCCAACATGGACGGTCTCACGGCCTGTCGCAAAATCCGGGAGTTTTCCGATGTACCCATCATTCTGCTCACCGCAAAAACCGACGACATGGACAAGCTCATCGGTTTTGACCACGGCGCAGACGACTACCTCACAAAGCCCTTTAACATTCTGGAGCTGAAAGCCAGAATCCGGGCCATTCTCCGCAGGTCCCAGAAAACCGAGGAAAAATCCAACGACCACACCCTCACTGTAGGTACCATCACCCTGGACCTGGATGCCCGAAACGCCTACCGCAACGGTGTTCTGGTGGACCTTACCGCCAAGGAATTCGATGTGATTGAATTTCTCATGCGCAATCCCAACCGGGTCTATTCCCGGGAAGCACTTCTCGATACCATCTGGGCCTATGAATACCGCAGCGACATCCGCACCGTGGATGTTCACATCCGCAGACTTCGGGAGAAGCTGGAAGAAAATCCCGCAGAACCCAAATACATTCTGACGAAGTGGGGCGTTGGCTATTATTTCAGAAAATAAAAATCCTGCTCTGCGCGGGTCCTTCAGCACACAGTTTCACTATGCCATGACCTACGTGATTATCACCGCATTTGTGCTGCTGATTTTGAATGTGTATTGCTCACGGGGCAGTCAAAAACTGTTTTACCAGAGCAAGGAAGCTTCTATGATTGAAAAGTGCCTTCTGGCCTCAGACGAAATCGGTTCCCTGGAGGTCATCAACACCTCCACCATTTCAGGGGTTGTTGCGCAGATGGACAGCATGAAGGTCTCCCGCCTGCTGGTCACAGACCAGGCCGGTGTGGTCCTCTTCGACAGCTGGGAAGAAGCCGTGGGGCAGTATGCCCTGCTTCCCGAAGTCCTCCGGGCCGTAGAAGGCAATGATGTGTTCTCCTGGCAGTACCATGACGGTGCCATGAGTTCCCGCGCTGCCACCCCCATTGTCTTCTATGGCAATATCATCGGCAGCGTCTACATGACTGAAATCGATACTGCCCAGGGTACGCTGATTCATTCCATTCAGACCACCATTCTCCAAATCACCATCATCCTGGAACTGGCTCTGCTGCTGTTCTCCGTTATCTACGCCAGAACTTACGCATCCCGGATGCAGAAGATTATGCACTCCATGCGGATTATCCGAAACGGTGACTATACCCATAAGGTGAGCATGGGCGGCAACGATGAACTTTCCCTGCTGGGCACCGAGATCAACGACCTCACCGAGCGTCTGCACACCTCGGAGCAGAAGCGCACCCGCTTTGTTTCCGATGCCTCCCACGAGCTCAAGACCCCCCTTGCCTCCATTAAGCTCCTGTCGGACTCCATTCTGCAAAACGATATGGATTTGGAAACCACGCGGGAGTTTGTCGGTGACATTGGCGATGAAGCCGACCGCTTAAACCGCATGACAGAAAAGCTTCTGTCCCTTACCAAGGTAGACGGTCAGGAGCAGGTAGACAGCGAAATCATCAATGTGGCGCCCACCATCCATCGGGTGGTGCGGATGCTGACTCCTGTGGCAAAGAAAGCCCAGATTACCATTGAGGTGGATTTACAGCAGGATTGCCCGGTGCTGATTCTGGAAGATGATCTCTATCAGATTGTCTTTAACCTGGTGGAAAACGGCATCAAATACAACACCCCCGGCGGAAAGCTCTTTGTAACCCTCTGCCGCACAGAGGATAACTGTATTCTCTCCGTGGCAGATACCGGCGTGGGCATCCCGGAGGATGCACTGAACCATATTTTTGAGCGGTTCTATCGTGTGGATAAGGCCCGCTCCCGGGCCAGCGGCGGCAGCGGACTGGGCCTTGCCATTGTCCGGGCCATTGTGAAGCGGAACCGGGGCGAGATTTCCGTAGAAAGCAAGCCCCAGCAGGGCACCACCTTCACGGTTACATTCCCCATTTTTGATACGGAGGCACAGGAACCATGAAACGTATTTTCATCATTCTGGCGGTCATCCTGGCTATGGCGGTCTGCGCCGTGTTTCTGATTCCCTTCGGCGAAATCCAGGACCATGTCGTCTTCTATTACGCCCAAACGGATTTCTCCTATGGCGTTCCTGACGGTGTGATTGGGACCGAGTTCCGGGAAGTAAACGGCAGAAGCGACGACCTGCCCTATCTGCTGGCTCTCTACCTGGAAGGGCCCCTCAATGCATCCCTTACCTCCCCTTTCCCCAGCAAAAAAGCTCAGATTCTGGAGCTCAGTCTGACCGACCAGCTCATCAAAATCCAGCTTTCCGACCTTGACACCACCATGACCGACAGCCGCTTTTCTCTGGCCTGCGCCTGTCTGTCCAAAACCTGCCTGGGGCTCACCGATGCCCAGGCTGTAGAAATTACCAGCGGCAGCCGTTCCGTCAAAATGGATCGGAACAATCTGCTGCTCTTTGATGAAAGTGTATCGGTGGAATTACCCCATCAGGAGGAAACAAAGTGAAATTTATCTCATGGAATGTAAACGGCCTGCGGGCCTGCGCCGGAAAGGGTTTCCGGGATTTCTTTGACAGTGCCGATGCCGACTTTTTCTGTCTCCAGGAAACCAAGCTCCAGGAGGGACAGATTCAGTTAGAGCTGCCCGGCTACGCTCAGTTCTGGAATTATGCCGAGAAAAAGGGCTATTCCGGCACCGCAATTTTTGCCAAAGAAGCCCCGCTCTCTGTAACCCTGGGGGTCGGCGTTCCCGAGCTGGATACCGAAGGACGGCTCATCACCCTGGAATACCCTGAATTCTATCTGGTCACCTGCTACACCCCCAACGCCCAGCAGGGACTTGCCCGAATCGACCATCGGCTCCGCTGGGATGAAGCCTTCCGGGAGCACCTCAAGAAGCTGGATGCGCAGAAGCCTGTCATCGTCTGCGGCGACCTGAACGTGGCTCACCAGGAAATCGACCTGAAAAACCCCAGCTCCAACCGGGGCAACGCCGGCTTCTCCGACGAGGAGCGAGAGAGCTTTTCCACGCTCCTGGACAGCGGCTTTACAGATTCTTTCCGCTTCCTGAATCCCGATGCCACCGGGGCCTACTCCTGGTGGAGCTACCGCTTTAACGCCCGGGCCAACAACGCAGGCTGGCGCATCGACTATTTTCTGGTGTCCAACCGTCTGGCAGAAAAGATTACCGCCACCCCCATTTATAAGGATGTGCTGGGTTCTGACCACTGCCCGGTGGGCCTGGAAATT
>JAHHRT010000084.1 GCA_020025615.1 Oscillospiraceae bacterium
TTTTTTATGGGGTGGATAATGGGACTCGAACCCACGATCTTCAGAGCCACAATCTGACGCCTTAGCCAACTAGGCCACACCCACCATATGAAATTGCTGAATGGTACGCCAGAAGGGACTCGAACCCCCGACCTACTGCTTAGAAGGCAGTTGCTCTATCCAGCTGAGCTACTGGCGCATTTCAATGGAGCGGGTGACGGGAATCGGACCCGCGTATCCAGCTTGGAAGGCTGGTGTTCTACCATTGAACTACACCCGCGAATCCCCGTGTACCTTTATCGATTCAGCTAGACAAGTTTAACATGGGAAATCGATTCTGTCAAGGGGATTTTTAGATTATTTTTGGAATCTCGTTAAAAATGACATCTGCGACGGCACCGTCGCCGCATTTACACACATTGTGGTAGCGCTCTGCCACCACGGCATCTGCGGGGCAGAAGGCAAAATCCGCACCGTCCAGCATGGAAATGTCGTTTTCACCGTCGCCTACGCACACCAGGATCTTTCTGCCCAGCTGGGCTTTCAGCTCCTGGGCAGAGCGGTTTTTGGACACGCCCTTGGCGTGCACATCGATGATTCGGGCGGCGGAGCGGAAGACTTCCATCCGATCTCCGTAGGCTTCCCGGAGCTGATTCTCCACTTCGGTGATTCGCTGGGTCTCCTGGGGGGTTCCTTCGAACATATCGGAAATCCGATTGCTGCGGATCTCTCCGTAGAGGGCGAATTTCAGGAAGGGGCCCAGGTCATCCCCGGGGTGGGCCATAGCCCGGGCGCACAGGGAGTTGTCGCAGAGAGCGTCCCACTTGGGATTTTCCTGGAAGCGGTAGTGAGCGTCCAGTCCCTGAACCTCTACGGTCATATCGGGAAACCACTCCATGCACTCCCGAACCACCGTCCACAGATCTGCCTGAATCTCGTGGTAGAAGGGCATGGTCTGGGTGGCCTGGTCATAGGCGGCAGAGCCGTTATAGAGCAGCAGGGGGGCATTGACCGGGACAACATCCTTGAAGATCTTGGTCATAGGCATACTTCTGCCGGTATTCACGGTAAAGGCCCCGCCGTGGTCCATAAAGTACCGAATGGCGTCCAGGTTCCGCTGGGGAATGGAGGAATCCGGCCCGGTGAGGGTGCGGTCATAATCAACAGTCAGTAAAACATCGGAAAACATTGCAATTCATCCCATTTTCTCTAATTTAGCGATCACATCCTGGAAGTACTGGGGCAGGGGCGCGAAGACCATTACAGGCCGTCCGTCTCTGGGATGGCGGAAGCACAGGGCCCCGGCATGGAGGCACTGGGTATCCTGGCCCAGCTCCGGCTTCTTGTGACCGTACACCATATCTCCCAGAATGGGGTGGCCGATGTGGGCCATATGGACACGGATTTGGTGGGTGCGCCCGGTCTCCAGATGACAGCGGATGTGGGTATAGCCCCGGTAACGGGCCACTACCTCCCAGTGGGTGATGGCTTCTTTGGAGTTGCGTTCGGTGACGCACATCTTCTTGCGGTCTGAGGGGTGCCGCCCGATGGGGGCGTTGACCGTGCCGCTGTCCTCCCGGAAGGAGCCGCAGACAATGGCCTCGTAGGTGCGGGCCATGGTATGGTCCTTGAGCTGAGAGGCCAGAACCGCATGGGCCAGGTCGTTTTTCGCCACCGCCAGCAGGCCGGAGGTGTCCTTATCAATGCGGTGGACAATGCCGGGACGCAGTTCCCCGTTGACCTTGGACAGGTGGTCTCCCAGGGCGTAGAGCAGGCCGCTTACCAGGGTGTCGTCCTGGTGGCCTGCGGCGGGGTGAACCACCAGGCCCTTGGGCTTATTGATGACCAGCACATCGTCATCCTCATAGACAATGTCCAGGGGCATTTCCACGGGCTGGATTTCCGTAGGCTCCGGCTCCGGGATGGTGAACTCCACCCGGTCCCCGGGGGAGAGCTTGTCGTTTTTCTTTCCCACGGCGCCGTTTCGGCGGACGTTTCCCTCCTCAATGAGCTTCTGGGCGG
Organism: Oscillospiraceae bacterium; assembly: GCA_020025615.1. Taxonomy (GTDB): domain Bacteria; phylum Bacillota; class Clostridia; order Oscillospirales; family Oscillospiraceae; genus Faecousia. The sequence goes on from JAHHRT010000084.1 coordinate 2,002, forward strand.
CGGACCGGCTGAGGTCCGGCACGCTCCGGGCGAGAAAGGCGTCCAGGCGCTCCTGGGGAATATCAGCGAACAGGGTCATTTTTTATCTTCCTTCCAAAATCCCTTATTGAAAAAGGCCAGGTGGACAATGAGGAGAATGCAGCCGCAGGTGATGAAGCAGTCTGCCACGTTGAAAACAGGAAACCGCATGAACTGGGTCTCGATCATATCTACCACATATCCCAGGCGGAGACGGTCGATCATGTTGCCCAGGCCGCCGCCGTAGATGGCGGCAATGCACCAGCGCTCCGTGGTGGTGAAGCCCATGGGCTTTTTGAAATATTCATAGAAGATAGCCAGGGTAAATCCCAGGAAAATCAGGGCAAACAGCCACTGCATCCCTTCAAACGAGGAGAAGGCGGCTCCGGTGTTCTGCAAGTAGGTAAAGCCCAGAAAACCGGGCAGGAAGGCCTGCTCCCCATGGAGGGGAATGTTGGCAACGGTTAGAAATTTGGTGAACTGATCCAGGGCGGCAACGCCGAAAGCGAACAGGGACATATATAAAAACTGCAAGGTGAATCCCTCCTAACTAAAATTGATTCCATGATACCATGGAGAAAAAAGAAAGTCAAACCGGGCATAAAAAAACCCGCCCCGGGTATTCCCAGGACGGTGCCACTAGAGCCAGATTTAGAAATACCGCTCGTATGCAGTCTGCCGGAACGCTTCAAACTGTTCCTCGGTGCAATCAAACCAAGCGGTGATGGGATAGTCAAAGTTCAGAGAAAAGATTTCCATGAAGCTTTTACCGTTCACCTTGTGGTGCTCATTCCCTAATGTGATAGGATAAGGCTGCTGAGTAGCCAGTTCAACAAAATGCTGAACATCCTGAACAGAACCAAATTCTATAATAAATTCCTTCATAATCCCCCTGCATAAACTGTACAAAAAGTATTTTTTCATGTATAATGGGGAGGACAATCCGCGATCGACTCCAACTAATTGATATTATATCAGTTTTTTGGGGAATTTCAAGATGTCGGTTTGGATGATTTATATATATTAAAAATAGTATTCTTGGTGGATTTGACAATGAAATTTGCATTTTATACCTTAGGTTGCAAGACAAACCAATATGAGACCCAGGCCATGGAGCGGCTGCTCCAGGAGAAGGGCCACGAAATCGGTCAGTTCGGAGAGGTCTGCGACTGTTATGTAATCAATACCTGTTCTGTCACGGCTGTGGCAGATAAGAAGAATCGGGCGGTGATCCGCCGCTGCCGCCGGGACAATCCCAATGCGGTGATTGGTGTCTGCGGCTGCTACACCCAGCACGACCCGGAGACGGTTCGGAAGCTGGGGGTGGATGTGCTGGGCGGCAGCGGTCACCGGGTGGAGTTTTTGGAAAATCTGCTGGCAGCTGCCGGAGATCGGCAGCCCCGGGAGAGCGTGGACAATGCCCTGCGCCGCCGGGAGTTTGAGGTTCTTCCCGCCGGCGGACTGGAGGAGCGGACCCGGGCCATGCTGAAGGTTCAGGACGGCTGTGTGAACTTCTGCACCTACTGCATCATTCCTTACACCCGGGGGCCGGTGCGCTCCGAGCCTCTGGATCAGGCGGTGGAGCAGGCCAGGGAACTGGCCCAGCGGGGCTATCGGGAGATCGTGGTCACCGGCATTGAGATTGCCAGCTGGGGCGTGGACCTGCCGGGAAAGCCGGAGCCCACGGTGCTCATTGAGGCCATCTGCCAGGCGGTGCCGGAGCTGCGGGTGCGGCTGGGAAGCCTGGAGCCTCGGATCGTCACCGAGGACTTCTGCCGCCGCCTGAGCGTGTACGGAAATCTCTGTCCCCAGTTCCACCTTTCCATGCAGTCCGGCTGTGACAGCGTGCTGGAACGGATGCACAGAAAGTATGATACTGCCAGATATTACGAGAGTGTCGCCCTTCTGCGGAAATACTTCCCCAATTGTGCCGTGACCACGGACATGATCGTGGCCTTCCCCGGGGAGACGGAGGAGGAGTTCCGGCAGAGCCTGGAATTTATCCGCAAGTGTGCCTTTGCGGATATGCACGTTTTCCCCTATTCCCGCCGTCCGGGCACCCCGGCAGACAAGATGCCGGGCCAGCACGGCAACGAGGTGAAGGAAAGCAGAAGCCGCACCGCCATTGGCGTGGCGGAGGAGATGAGCAAGGCCTATCGGGAGAGCCTGGTGGGGACTGTTCAGGAGGTGCTGTTCGAGGAAGCCGCCGGAGCCTTCTATACCGGGCACTGCCCCAACTATGTAAAGGCCTATGCACCGGGAGCGGACCTGCACAATGAGGTGCGGAGGGTTCGGGTCCTGGGCCTGTACGAAGATGGAATCCTGGGGGAAATTCTCCCCTGATTTGGGGATTTTCCCCATTGAAAATTCAGAGTTTCTCTGGTATAATCCTTAACTTAGTGTGTAATCGTGTACTTGCAGGCCGGAGACCGGCGGCAGCGTTGCATTTCTCTGAGCAGTACTGAAAGCAAGATCATTCCGTAAATGGGAGGAATTATGAATCATTTAGAATTTTCTGTCCCCTGCCTCTTTGGCTTAGAGGGACTGGCTGGCGACGAGCTGCGGCGGCTGAACATTGAGAATGTCCGGGTGGAGAACGGCAGAGTGCTGTTTTCCGGCGACGAAGCAGCCCTGGCAAAGGCCAACATCTGTCTGCGCACCGGCGAGCGTGTGCTGATTGTTCTGGCAGATTTCAAGGCCACCACCTATGAAGAGCTGTTCCAGGGTGTCTACCACACCAATCTGGAAGACTATATCCCCAAGGAAGGCGTGTTCCCTGTGAAGGGCCACTGCCTCAGCAGCCAGCTCATGTCCGTGCCCGACTGCCAGGCCATCATTAAGAAGGCGGCCTCCAAGCGTCTGGGCGAAAAGTACGGCCTCAACTGGCTTCCCGAGACCGGAGCCAAGTATCAGCTCCAGTTCTCCATTATGAACGACCGTGTCCAGCTGTATCTGGACACCTCCGGCCCCGGCCTCCACAAGCGGGGCTATCGGGCTTACGGCAACGACGCCCCCCTGCGGGAGACCCTGGCGGCGGCGATGGTTCAGCTGACCCACTATCGGGGCCGGGATTTCATCTGGGACCCCTTCTGCGGCTCCGGCACCATTCCCATTGAGGCTGCCATGATTGCCCGGAACAAGGCCCCCGGTATGTTCCGTCGGTTCTCCGGCGAGGCGTTCGCCTGGATTGACCCCAAGGTTTGGGGCGACGTGCGGGCAGAGGCCAGAGACCGGGAGTTCCGTGGAGAGTACCACATTCTGGGTTCCGACAACGACCCTAAGTGCATCTCTCTTGCCATGTCCAACGCCCGGAAGGCCGGTGTGGGTGACATCATCAAGTTCCAGGACGGCGACGCCACCAAGATGGATCTGCCTGCCCAGTCCGGTGTGATTATCTGCAATCCGCCCTACGGTCAGCGGATGATGGAGCAGAAGACTGCACAGCAGCTCTATGCGGCTCTGGGCCGTCATCTGCGCTATGCCGACGGCTGGAAGAAGTATATCATCACTTCTGAGCCTGAGTTTGAGCACTTCTTCGGCAAGCGTGCCGACAAGAAGCGCAAGCTCTACAACGGCATGATTAAGTGCGATTACTATATGTACACCGGCAACGACCGGAAGAAGCCCCAGGGAAAGCCTGCGGGACAGGGAAAGCCCTACAATAAGCCCAACAAGTAATCAAACAGGCCGCTCCAATCGGAGCGGCCTGTTTCTGTTCTGAGGCTCTCCCTTTGGGAGCAGCGAAGCGAATCTGAATGGCAGTGATTGCCGGGGGCAATCACACCTTGACATACTGGCACAGCGTAGGCCGTGACTGAGAGGGCGAATCTGCATTTCCGGTTTGCAGAGACTGTCAGAGTACGCACAGTACCCCAATTCTCCGATGCACCAATGTAGGGAATGGTCTTGACCATTCCGCGGTACAATCGCGGATAATGAATGGCACCGAAA
>JAHHRT010000085.1 GCA_020025615.1 Oscillospiraceae bacterium
GTTCACCATCATCTTTGCAGGGTCGTGGGGTCTCCAGTTCTGCCACAGCAGAACACCCACCGCAATGACGCAGCTGATGGCTGCCAGCACCTGGCTGACCCGGAACTGGCCCCAGTAAAGGCTGTCCACCCGCAGGCCCTCAATCCAGGCCCGGCCCAGACCGTACCAGGCCGCATAGCCCAGGGCAATCTGACCGTCATACTTGCGATGCTTGGACAGGAAATGCAGACCGATGAAGCCCACCAGATTCCACACCGACTCATAGAGGAAGGTGGGGTGGTAGTACTCCGTCACGCCGGTGACGGTGTTGTAAAGGCCCATGCGGAAGAAGCTGTCCGTGGCTGCACCGAAGGCTTCCCGGTTAAAGAAGTTGCCCCAGCGTCCGGCGGTCTGACCAATGAGGAAGCCCAAAGCCACAATGTCCAGCACGGCGGGGATTTTCAGCTTCTTGATTTTGCAGAATACCGCCACGCCGACAATGGCGCCCAGCACACCGCCATAAATGGCAATGCCGCCGTTCCAGATGTAGAGCACGGAAATGGGGTTGTCTGCGTACTGCTCCCAGGAAAAGGCGCAGTAGTAGGCCCGGGCGCAGAGGATGGCGAAGGGGGTCACCCACAGCACGCCGTCCATGATGTCGTCTTCCTTGAGGCCGAATTCCTTGCTGCGCTTGCAGGCATAGAACACCGCCGCCAGCAGGCCGCAGGCAATGACCAGTCCGTAGAGGTGGATGGTAAGGGGTCCCAAGCTCCAGGACCGGGGCGGATTCATCTCTAACCCGCCCAGGAATGGAAAGGAAATGGTTGAATAATTGGCTGGATTCATTTTGTCTCCTCCTTAGGATATACGATAGAAAGACTGCACCGCTCCGGGCATACCGCCTGGGCCAGGAAATCCACAAGCTCCTGGGCCTGGATTTTTCGGTAGACCTCCGGGAATCCGAAGTAGTCAAACTGGGACATATGATAGGCGCACAGCCGGAAGCAGGTGGAATCGAAGCTGTCCAGCCCCCGAATCCGCCGTCCCAGGGCACTGCGCTTCATGGCAAGGAAGTCATCTTCCGGGATTCCCTCTGCCACAATGCGCTGGCCTTCCCGGACAATGGCATCCCGCACGGCTTCCGGGTCCATGCTGTCGCCGGAACACATGAGCATGGCGGCACCGTCGATGGTCTCAAAGCCGCCGCCAAAGGAGGAGTCCAGAAGGCCCTGCTCGTAGAGCTTTAGATAGAGGGGCGAGGATTCCCCGAACAGAGCCTCGGCAGCCAAATCCGCCACCATCTCCCCCCGGATTGCGGCCTCTCCGTTTCCCAGGGGCTGGCACTTAAAGGCCATCTGGAAGGTGGGCATTACCACCTCCATCCGGTCCGTCACCAGGGCCTGGCCGGCAGACAGGTCTTCCTTCCAGGGGCGGAGCTTCTGACCCACAGGCCGCTTTTCCGTGCCCAGCACTTCCCGGGCCAGGTCTGCCACTTCCTCCGGGTCCACATCGCCCAGGACACACAGCATCATGTTTCCCGGGGTGTAAAATGCTTTATGGCACACTTCCAGCACCTGGGGCGTGATCTCCCGAATGGTCTCCCGGGTGCCCAGAATCGGCTCCCGGATCAGGTGCTCCTTGTAAAGGCATCGCATGAGGTTTTCAAATACCCGGGTGTCCGGGGCATCCTCATTCATGCCGATTTCCTGATCGATGATGCCCCGCTCCTTATCCACACTCTCCTGGGTGAAGTAAGGGGTGGAGACAAACTCCAGCAGCAGCCGCAGGCAGTCCCGGAAGCCCTCGGTACAGCCGAAATAATAGGCGGTCATGTCGTAGCTGGTAAAGGCGTTCACCGATGCCCCCAGGTCTGCAAATTCCTGAGACACATCCCGGCCCCCGGGCATATCGAACATCTTGTGCTCCAGATAGTGGGCCACGCCGTAGGGGGCGTGATAGGTCTTCCCTTCCAGGGTAAAATCCCCATGGATGGAGCCGAAGTCTGTGACAAAATAGGCAAGCTTCTTGGTAAAGCCCTTTCTGGGCACCACCATCACGGTGAGGCCGTTTTCCAGGGTCTCCCGCCAGACGCCTTCGTCCAGCTCCGGGTAGGAAACATAGGTCATCACAGGCTCTCTCCTTTCAGAAAATAGGTGCTGTGGAGGGTCACCGACTGGGCCGCCGCCACCACCTGCTCCCGGGTCACTGCCGCCACGGCGGCAAGATAGGCTTCCGGGTCCATCCCCAGCCCGCTGAGAACTGCGGTGGAGTAATAGCTTTCAATGGCGCCGGGGGAATCGTTGGTGGCCCGGAGGCTGGAATAGAGGGCCTGCTTGGCGGCTTCCAATTCCTGATTCGAAATCTCGCCCTGCTTGCAGATTTCCAGCTGGCGCAGAATCTCCTGCCGGGTCTCCTCTTCTTTGTCAAAGTCGATGCCCGCAGACACCGTTACAATTCCCTTGGTGCTGTAGTAGCCGGAACCGATGCTGTAGCACAGGGAGCGCTTCTCCCGCACATTCATAAACAGCTTGCTGGTCATGCCGGAGCCGTAGATCACGTTAAACACCTGCATGGCGGCAAATTGGGAATCCCGGTTGGTAATGGGCGTGGTAAAGCCCATGCACAGCTTGCCCTGGGCCACGTCCATGGTCTCCGCCTGGTCGCCGCCGGGGCAGGGCTTGAAGGGGCTCTGGGGCGGCAGGCTCCGGCAGTCCCGCTCCATATCCCGGAACATTCCCCGCAGGAGCTGGGCAACCCGGTCCGTCTCCTGACTGCCCACATAGAACAGGTTAATGGGGCTGGTTTTCAGGATCTTCTGCCAATGGGCATGGAGGCTCTGGGGGGTGATGGCCTCCACCTGGGACACCTCACCCAGCCGGGGCAGGCCGAAGCTGTCCTCCCGGCACATGGATTTTAGCAGTCGGCTCATGGCATAAATCTGCTTGTCGTTGCGCTCGGCCTGGATGGTGGAAATCAGGTTTTTCTTCTCTCCCGCCACATAGTCCGGGCTGAATACGCCGTCTTCCAGCAGCGGGTCCAGCAGCAGTTCCTTCAGGAAGGCAGCCATAGGCTCCATCACCCGGTCCCCGGGCATGGCAAAGCGGTCGTCCATAAAGCCGCAGTAGAAGCCGGTGGTCTGGTAGTCACCTACCCGGCGGACCTGAGCCCCTACAGAAGCGCCGTAGAGCTCATCTAAACGCCGGGTAATGCTGCGCAAATCCGGGTGGAGCCGGCTGCCCCGCAGGAGCACCGTGGGGAGCAGGGCATTCATGGCGGCCTCTTCCCCGGTCATAAGCCTTACCATCTGCAAGCTGAGACAGCCTTGCTTAAAGCGGGGATCCCGGCAGCAGCGCAGGGTGATCCCCGGAAACAACTCTCTTACTTCAATCATTGGTCATTCCTCACTGGATGGTTTCCAAAACTTTGTTCACATCGGGTTATTATATACCATTTTCCCCCAAATAGGAAGTAGGACACAAAAATTTAAGACTTTTTCGGTTGTCATTTCCCTCAGAATGCGGTACAATGGGGGATAGATTTTATTATCATGCAGTTTTTAGGAGGAATCCGCCATGGCTTGGCAGGAAATCACCATCAATACCGCTTCTCAGGAGATTGAAGCTGTCTCCGGTGCGCTCACCGCCCGGGGATTTTCCGACCTGGTCATTGAAGACCAGCAGGAGTTTGAAACCTTCCTGGATGAGAACCGGGCCTATTGGGACTATATCGATGAGTCCCTGCAAAAAAAGCTTCAGGGACTCTCCCAGATTAAGCTTTACCTGGAGGACACCGATACCCAGTCCCTGACCCGTCTTCAGGACGTGGTGGCAGAACTGGGCCTTACTATGACCGTATCTGTCATGCCCGAAACCAACTGGGAGGAAAGCTGGAAGGACAACTATCCCCCCCAGCCCGTGGGAAAGAACCTCATTGTGCTCCCCTATTGGCTTTCTGACAGCGACAACAGCGGCCGTCTTCCGGTGATTCTGGACCCCGGCCTCACCTTCGGCACCGGTGCCCACCCCTCTACCCAGATGGTCATGGAGTTTATGGAGGACCTGGTGAAGCCGGGCTTCCACTGCCTGGACCTGGGCAGCGGCAGCGGTATTCTCTCCATTGCCGCCCTGCGTCTGGGCGCAGAAAGCGCCGTGGGCGTGGACATTGACCCCAAGGCCGAGGATATCGCCCGGGAAAACGCCCAGTACAACGGCTTTTCCGCACCTCAGTTCCAGGCCATGACCGGAAATGTCACCGAGGACAAGTCCCTCATGGATTTCCTGTCTCAGAAGGAATACGACCTGGTGCTGGTAAACATCGTTGCCGATGTGATCATCGGCCTGGCCCCGGTGCTGCCCCATTTTCTCACGAAGAAGAGCACCCTGCTGTGCTCCGGAATTCTGGACACCAGACTTCCCGATGTAGAGAAGGCTTTGACCGCCGCCGGGCTCACCATTACCGCCGTCCATGCCAAGGAGGACTGGCGCAGTGTCATGGCAGTACTTGCCTGACCGTTATTTCTGTGAAACAAAAGGAGCTACCATGAATATACCCTATCGCACCCAGCGAAAACTCAAACGCACAGGTCTGGTGCTGCTGATTCTGGCCATGATCTCCGTGATCGTCTGGTTTTGCAGCGTGATTTTTCTGGAACGTTACATCGTGTACACCCGGGACGGGGCGTACCTGGACTTTTCCGTGTCCCCGCAGCAGATGACGGGAGAAATTGCACAGCCCCCTGTCGGCAAGGAAAACGTCTCCATCTACTTTAACGAAGGCGCCAACGCCCTCAACTCCAACGCCGTGCTCACCAAGCTGGACGGCTACTACATTGACTCTGAGGCCCTCACCAAGGACAGTGCCGCCATCTGGGAGCAAATCAAGATTCTGCCCCAGGGCACCCCGGTGATGATCGAGCTGAAACCCGGTCGGGGCACCTTCTACTATAAGTCCACCCTTACCAACGCCACCCTGGCCCAGACCGTCAGTGTGGACGCAGTGGACGAGCTGGTGAAGGAGCTCAACAAAAAGGGCTTCTACACCATCGCACAGATTTCCGCCTTCCGGGACTACACCTTCGGCCTTGCCAACGTGTCTTCCGGTATTCCCGTGGCAGGAAAGCAGTTCCTGTGGATGGACCCCGGCGGATGCTACTGGCTGAAGCCCGATGACCCGGCTGTCCAGGCCTGGATCATCTCCATTGTGAAGGAGCTGAAAGAAATCGGCTTTGACGAAGTGGTGCTTTCCAACTTCTCCTATCCCGACACAGACAAGGCGACCATTCCGGAGAACAAGGACGAAATTCTGACGCAGACTGCCGAAAAGCTTCTCACGGAGCTGGGCGGCGATACCTTCACCCTGTCCTTTGGTGTCAGCAACTCCACCTTTACCCTGCCCGACGGGCGGTGCCGTATGTATCTGGAGAATATCAGCGCCCAGGCCGTCGGTGCCCAGCTGGCCCAGACCAAGGTGCCGGACCCCAGCGTCAGGCTGGTATTTGTGGCAAAAACCAACGACACCCGCTATGAGCAGAGCAGTGTTCTCCGTCCCATCGGCGCGGCACAGGTTCTGGAAGCTCAGAAGGCGGACAAGGCCACTGCCAAGGACCTGGCTGTGAAGCGGAAGGCAGAAAAGGAAGCCGCCGAACGTGCAAACAGCCAGACGCCCACCCAGGATACCACCCCCACCGGCGAGACCACCGTTCCCACCGAAACCACTCAGGAACCCTAAGCCCGCAGTGCGGGCAGCCAATACGTGCCCGGTGCGGCGATATTCGCTACTGCCCTTCGCCGCTCGGTGTCGGCGGCAGTGCCCGCTCCCTCTGCGTGCGCAAGTTGGTAGGTAATCGTTACTTCCCTGACCCGCTCGGGTCGGCAGGGCCGACGACCAATACGTGCACAGTGCGGTAGAAATCGTTTTTGCCCTTCGCCGCTCGGTATCGTTATATTTACAAAAAGCCGCTCCCTCGGGAGCGGCTTTTCCGT
>JAHHRT010000086.1 GCA_020025615.1 Oscillospiraceae bacterium
TATGCCTCGCAATCCCTGGAAGCTTCCTCTGCCCAAATGCGGAAGAAAGTCTTTCCGCCATTCTCCCGGAGATAGTCCAGGGCTTTTTGGGCCTTCTGGGGCTGATCGTCCCGAAGGAACGCCTGTGCCAGAATCTTCGCAATTTCCAGCCGGCGGAGATTGTACTGAGCATGGGCAAAGCTGTCCTGAAGGGCCTCCACATCCACGAATTTTCCTGTGAGGACACGGTAGTGGTTCTGATAGATTCGCAGGCTTCCGGCAAGATTGCCCGCCAGCTCCGCCTTGTGCAGTCGGCAGGCATCCACGATTTCATCCAGCCGCCGGATTGCCTGCTCCGCCTGTTTGAGATTTTCCTGGGCCAGATAGTAGGCGCAGCGGTTTCCGGTATAAAGGCCCTCCAGGGCCAGATTGCCCTCCGGAAGTTTTCCTTCCAGTGTCTCCAAAGCCTTAGAAAACGCGCCGTCTGCCCAGTAGCCGTCCGCAAGGTAGCTGCTGCATACGGCTGCCTGATAGCTTCCCCGGGGGAGCCGCCCGGGGACCTCCTGATATGCCTCAATGAACTTTTTCGGGTCTAACTCCATGTGCAGATACCCAAGATACCTTGTATTTTCCATATTGGCCAGAATATTTCCCACCAATTTTGCCACCACAGCGCCAAGTCCCAGCGTCAGGATGGATGCAATGATGGGGATATACAGCGGATACGCCCGATCTTGATACCACACAAGGCCAACCACCAAAAAACTGAGCAGTACAATCACACAAAACGCAATTCTGCTGCGCCGATAAGCTCTAATCATCGTGTATTCCTCCCAGCGGCAATTTTCTGTATTATAACTGTGTAAATCGAATTATGCAACATTTCTGATAGAATTTGTACTTGTCACAACATTCCATCGGGAAGACGCAGGTTTTTTAGTATGCAGCCCATAAAAATGTGGTTCCTTTTCTGCCGGAAATGGTTTATAATGTCAAATAAGCGGGGTAATCTCGCAAATCTTACTGGTTATTTTGACGAATTATGTCTGTTGATAAGGAGATCACAATGGTACGCATCACAGCTCTTATGGACAATCAGGCCTCGGAACACAAAGCACTCATTGCGGAACACGGCCTGTCCTATTATCTGGAATATGACGGTTTCCGTCTTCTGTTCGATTGCGGCTCCGGCCCCCATTTTCTCGACAATGCGCATCGGCTGGGCATCGACCTGCATGAGCTGGATGCCGTGGCTCTGAGCCACAGCCATTATGACCACGCTGCCGGCTATCGGGATTTGATTGAACAGGGCTTTGGCAGTTCTGTGCTCTACACCGGTCCGCATTTCTGGGAAACCAAATACGCCTTTGACGGTGTCCGCTATACCGACCTTTCCGCAGGGTTTACACAGGACTTTTTAAGTCAGCACCACATCCGCCACCAATGCGTCACAGGGGTGCAGGAAATCCACCCCGGTGTGTTCCTGGTGTCCGACTTTCCCAGAATCCACGATTTTGAAACCATTCCCTCTCGTTTTCTCCGTCGGACCCAATCCGGTTTCACCCCCGATGATTTTTCCGATGAGCAGTGCGTTGTGCTGAAGGTGCCCGGCGGCATTGCCGTGCTGGTAGGCTGCTCCCACCCTGGAATTCTCAATATGCTTTCTCACATTCGGGATTGCTTCCGGCAGCCCATTGTCGCCGTGTACGGCGGAACCCACCTGGTGGAAGCAGATGAACACCGAATTGCAGTTACCGTTCAGGCCTTGCAGGATATGGGGGTTCAAATTCTGGGCCTCAGCCACTGCTCCGGTCATTGCGCCGAAACCTACGTCCACGAAAACACCGATCTTCAGGGCTGCCACCTCAGCGTAGGTGACACCATCTTCTACGACTGATTGGAGGTAGAGCCATGCTTCTGGAAGATCTGGCCAGAGAGCTGGTGGAAAGCACCTCCGATCTCATCGGCGGCCGTGTTCTCAACGTGATGAATGCCGAGGGTGTCATCATCGCCTCCACAGAGACAGATCGAGTAGGTTCCTTTCATCAGGGTGCCTTTGAAGCAGTGCGCAGCGGCAAGGTCGTGAACATCCACGCAGACGAGCTGGAGCGCTATCCCGGCTCCAAGGAAGGCTGCAATATGCCCCTGCGAATCAACGGTGCAATCATCGGGGTCATCGGCATCTACGGAAATCCCGATGAAATTCAGGACATTGCCCATCTTCTGGGGGTCTATGCTACCAAATGCTACCAGCTGGAAGCCATGATGCGCCCCCGGCTGTCTGAAAGCACCCTGCGCAGCCAGCTGATGCTGTACCTGCTTTCTCCCTCCGGGGAAAGCGAATTTGCCATTCGCAACATTATTGAAACCCTGGACCTGCAAATCCAGTTTCCCGCCTGTATCGCTGTCATCTCCGCCCCGGACGGTCTGGCACTTCCCGGGCAGTCCGAGGAGCTCTGTCAGGATTTGCATACTCTGAACTTTCTCAACAAGCGCACCGATATCTGGAGCACCGCAGACAATCGCATGGTGCTGCTGTGCAGCAGCTGTGACCAGCGCAGCATCAGCGCACTCACCCCCCTGACACAGATGGGAAAGGGGTATCGCATTTCCTTCGGTTCACGCTGTTATTCCCTGCGGGATATTCCCGGAGCGTATCAGGAGGCCTCCACCCTGGATCGAATCTGCGCCGAATCGGTGTGCGATGTGGAGGAAATCTCATTTAAGTGCCGATATATGCTCAGTGACAGTGCCGCAAAAGAGGCAGGCTTCCTGGAAACCCTCTATCAGAAGCTCTGCCAGGAGGTACCCGCCGGGGACCGGCGTGTTCTTTTGGAAAGCGCCGCCTGCTATTATGCCTGCGACCACAGTGTTTCCGCCGCTGCCCAAAAGCAGTACGTCCACAAGAACACCCTGCAATATCGGCTCAAGCGGCTGCTGGCCGCCCTGGAGCTCACCGATCAGCCCGCATTTTTACAGGAATACGTGATTCGTCTGTTGCTGGACTACTTACTTTGTAAAACGAGGTCGTAGACCTTGAAAAATTAAGGAGGAAAAAAACATGCAAACATTCCTATTGTTCGCAACCATCATTCTCGCGGTCGTGCTGATGGTCGTCGCCATCTCCAAGTTCAAGATGCATCCCTTCATTGTCATGCTGGTGATTGCACTTGCCGTTGGACTGTTCTGGGGCATCGTGTACCCGGAATCCGGGCTAACCCCCACCAACGTGGTGAATCAGGTGAAGAACGGTTTTGGCAGCATCATGTCCAACATCGGCATCGTCATCCTCTGCGGCACCATCATCGGAACCATCCTGGAAAAGACCGGCGCCGCCCTTACCATGGCAAACGCCATTCTCCGGCTGGTCGGAGAAAAGAACAGCGTTGTTGCTATGGGTGCTATGGGCTATGTCACCGGTATCCCCGTGTTCTGTGACTCCGGCTTCGTCGTTCTGTCCCCCATCAGCCGTGCACTTGCACAGCAGTCCGGCGTGTCCCTGGCTGTGATGGGCACTGCTCTGTCCGGCGGTCTCTACGCAACCCACTGCCTGGTGCCTCCCACCCCCGGCCCCATCGCCATGGCTGGCACTCTGGGTGCTGACCTGGGCCTCACCATTCTCGTGGGCCTGCTCATTTCCATTCCCGCTGTTCTCGTTGCCATTCTCTACGCCAAGAAGGTGGCAAGCAAGGTGGACATTCCCGCAAACTCCGAGTACACGCTGGGCGAGCTGAAGGAAAAGTACGGCAAGCTGCCCGGCACCTTCCAGAGCTTCTCCCCCATTCTGCTGCCCATCCTCCTCATCGGTCTGGCTTCTGTCACCGACTTCCCCTCCAAGCCCTTCGGCGAGGGCCTGTGCTACCAGATTTTCATGTTCATCGGCAACCCCGTTGTGGCTCTGCTGCTGGGCGTATTCCTGTCCATGTCCCTGATTCCCAAGGTGGAGCGGAAGAACACCCTGGCATGGGTTACCCAGGGCGTTACCGATTCCGCCGGAATCCTGGCAATCACCTGCGCCGGCAGCTCCTTTGGTGCTATCCTCAAGTGCCTGCCCATTGCTGAGTCCGTAGGCGGCCTGGTAAATACCGGTCTGGGTGTGTTCATCCCCTTCATCATCGCTATGATTCTCAAGCTGGCTATGGGTGCTTCCACCGTTGCTATGATTACCACCGCCAGCATGATGGCTCCCCTCATGGAGTCCATGGGCTTCACCTCTCCTCTTGGCAGAGTCCTGGTGGTTCTGGCAATCGGCGCAGGCTCCATGGTTGCCTCTCACGCCAACGACTCCTACTTCTGGGTGGTCTCTCAGTTCTCCGACATGAAGACCGACGAGGCTTACAAGTGCCAGACCGGCATGACCGCCGTAATGGGCACTTCCGTCATCATCGTTCTGTTCATCGTCTCTCTGTTTATCTGATTTTAAATTCTCATTCGCCGAAGCAGCTCGCCAAGGCAGGCTGCCCATTTCCTAAGGAGTAATTTCTATGTCACTACGTGATCACGCTGATCAGATCATCGCCTCTGCCCTCCACGCTGCCATGCCGGACACGGCTGTCAAGAAAGCCTTGGCACAGGCCCGGTTCTCCCAGGGGGAGCTGGTGCTCATTGCCGCCGGAAAGGCAGGCTGGCAAATGGCGAAGGCTGCCCATGAACAGCTGGGGGACCGAATCTCCCGGGGCGTGGTTGTCACAAAATACGACCACAGCCGGGGGCCTATCGGCAATCTCCGCATCTACGAAGCCGGGCATCCCGTTCCCGACCAGAATTCCTTCCGGTCCACCCAGGCAGCCATTGATGCTGTCACCGGGCTCACAGAGCATGACACGGTGCTGTTCCTGCTGTCCGGCGGCGGCTCCGCATTGTTTGAAAAGCCCCTGATTCCCGAGGAAGACCTGAACCGTCTGACCAAAGAGCTTCTGGCCTGCGGTGCAGACATTGTGGAAATGAACACCGTCCGCAAGCGCTTCTCCGCTGTAAAGGGCGGGCGTTTCGCAGAGCTGTGCCGCCCTGCCAAGGTATTTTCCATCGTTCTGTCCGATGTACTGGGGGACCGGCTGGACATGATTGCCTCCGGCCCCGCCTACCCGGATGCCTCTACCGCCCAGGAAGCACGCCAAATTGTTCAGAAATATCATCTGACCATGACGCCGCTGATGGAATCTCTCCTCAATCAGGAGACCCCAAAGGTGCTGGACCATGTAACCACCCACATCACCGGCAGCGTCCGGCAGCTGTGCTCTGCGGCAGAGAAAACCTGCGCCGAGCTGGGCTATACCCCGGTTGTACTCACCGACCAGCTCTGCTGCACCGCCCGGGACGCCGGCGTGTTTCTCAGCGGTATCGCCCGCTACTACGCCCAGGCCCATAAGCCCATGGCCTTCCTGGCAGGCGGGGAAACCGTGGTTCATCTCACCGGGCACGGAAAGGGCGGGCGGAATCAGGAGCTGGCACTTGCCGCCGCTGAGGGGATCTCCGGTCTGGATGCCTGCGTTTTCTCCCTGGGCTCCGACGGAACCGACGGCCCCACCGATGCCGCCGGCGGCTATGTAGACGGCAGCACCTTCTCCGCATTGAAGGCCAAGGGCATTGAAATCAGCCGTGTCCTTCAGGACAACGATGCCTACCATGCCCTCGCCGCCTGTAACGGGCTGCTCATCACCGGTGCCACCGGCACCAATGTCAACGACCTCTCCGTTCTGCTGGTAAAGTAAAACGTCTCCCCATCGAGCATGGATTTCTATCGGCAGAAACTCCTCTCAATAGCCGTTCCTTCGGGAACGGCTATTTCAATGTGTCGAAAAAGCCTTTTCTCCCCGCTGAGGCGACTTTTCAGAACTTCAAATCGT
>JAHHRT010000087.1 GCA_020025615.1 Oscillospiraceae bacterium
GTCGTTTCAAACATGACTCTTTGGTCTTAACAGCTGGCAGCCGTTTTTGCTGGACTATCTCTCGCTTGTTGTGCTGTCCTCCAGAGGGAGGCGCAGCACCATCTGTCCGGTCATGGCCCCGTGTCTTGATCCGATCCGCAGTCGCAGACTCCTTCCC
Organism: Oscillospiraceae bacterium; assembly: GCA_020025615.1. GTDB lineage: Bacteria > Bacillota > Clostridia > Oscillospirales > Oscillospiraceae > Faecousia. The sequence goes on from JAHHRT010000087.1 coordinate 158, forward strand.
AGAAGGGGGCTTTCTTCCAGTCCAGGTGCTTTCCGTCTCTGGAATATCACCTGCGTTCTGCTTTTCCTGTTTTTGTTTGGAACACAGTTTTTCCGCCATGCGCTCCATCTGCCGGAATCCACGGTCGGCAGTACGCTCGATGGCGTCTCCACCATAATCGTCCCGCTGATCTTGCTGTGCCGCCTCACGAAGCTGCCCATGGAGGCGCTGTGTACCATCATCCAATCCACGGCGCACCAGTTGCTTTGGAACCGCCTTTGCTTTTTCTTTCAACCGCTGCTCTATCTTTGGTTTTTCCTTGATCTTATCGATTTTCTATCACCTCTATTTCAAGGGAGGGGCATTGCCCCTCCCTGTGATGTTAGACAGACATTTCAGACGGGCGAGTCGTCATCAGCTTATAGAGCTGTGTGTTCCGGGGGAACTGATCCATAAAGGGTACAATGGCACTGCCACACTTGATGAGGCCCCGTCCAAAGTCCACATTGGTGATGTAGGAGAGCTGGTTGTCTGAGATGTTCAGCAGCCGGGCCAGTTCCGTCCGATCCGTGCTTGCCTGATTGAGCATGACCAGGAATTCACTGTTGGCCAGCATGGTGCGGGCAGTATGGGACTGGAGCAGGTCGTCCACATTCTGGGTCAGTCCGGTGGCACAGGCCCCGTATTTTCTCACTCGCTTCCAGAGCGTGAACAGAAAGTTTGCACTATACTCATGCTGGAACAGCAGATAGATCTCGTCAATGTAGATCCAGGTATTGCGTCCCAGCTTTCGGTTTCGGATCACCCGGTTGAAGATGCTGTCCAGCACCACCAGCATTCCAACGGGAAGGAGCTGTTTGCCCAGATCCCGAATGTCATAGCATAAGATGCGAGACTGGGTATCCACATTGGTGGGCTTGGCAAAGGTGTTGAGGCTGCCCTCTGTGAACAGCTCAATAGCCAGCGCCACATCCCGTGCCTCCGGCTCCGGCTGCTGCAGCAGGGCGGCGTGGAAATCCTGAAGTGTAGGTGCTGTACCCTGATACCCCCCACGGATATAGTTGCGGTAGCACTGTGCGGTGCAGCGGTCAATGATAGATTTCTCCTTGGCGGACAGCTTACCGGCACCCACCAGCTGCTCACAAAGAGACAATAGGAATTCGGATTTGAGGACAACAGGATTCTCTCCATCCCCATAGCCCTGCTCCATATCCATGGCATTGATGTGGGTCTGGGAGGTGGCAGAGATCTCCACCACTTCGCCGCCCAAGCCCTCAATGAGCGGACGGTACTCACTCTCCGGGTCGATGACCAGGATGTCATCCTGGGTGGAGAGGGCCAGCCCCGCCATTTCCCGTTTGGCAGTGAAGGACTTGCCGGAGCCGCTGACGCCCAATACAAAGCCATTGCCATTGAGGAGCTGCTTGCGGTCTGCAATGATGAGGTTCTTGCTGATGACATTCTGGCCATAGTAGACGCCGCCTCGATCCTGGATCTCCTGGGCCTTGAAGGGCATGAGAACAGCCAGTGCCTCAGTGGTAAGGGTACGCAGGGCATCGATCCTCCGCAGGCCCAGAGGAAGTGCAGTGACCAGACCCGCATCCTGCTGCCAGTTAAGGGTGGTGAGCTGGCACAGATGCTTGCGGGCAATGGACTGGAGCGTCTCTGTATCGCTGTCCAGTTCCTCCTTGCTGCTGGCCAGATGCACCAGTGTCACCACAGCAAACATCATCCGCTGGTCCCGTGTGGTCAGGTCGTCCAGCATTTCACGGGTCTCCTTACGCTGCTGTTCCAGATCATAGGGAACCACAGCAGAGAAATTGTTGTTGGAATTCTGACGGCGCTGCCAGTTGGTCACATTGGTCTCCACACCCAGCAGTCGGTTCTGCATCTCCCGCACCGCCTCATCCGTAGGGACGGGGATCACATCAATGGACAGCATGAGACTGCGGTTGAGGCTGGTGAGCTCCTGGATCATGGAGTCTTTGATATAGCTGGCGTACTCTTTGACAAACAGGACCCGGCCATACTGATCCCCCATCACAAAATGATCCTTGTGGTATTCCATACTGTCCGGACAGATGGCGTCCTTGAAGGCACGGCCCTGTTTCATCCATCCCTCCAGATCCATCTGAAACTCCGTTTCCTCACCCACACGGTAAAAGTCATGGAGGACGCGAAGCCGCTGGGCAGCATCTAACTCCTCACAGTGGGAGTCCAGCTGGTTGAGTCGGGAGGTCGCTTCGTTCATTGCTCGGTCGAAAAAGGTGCGGGCTTCCTCCGGAGTTTTTCTGTGGGTGGAAATGGTGAGGTATCGTTCCTGCACCACACTGTTGGAGGAATCCGTGACCTTGCCCAACAGCATGGCATTGTACTCTGCCCGTCCGCCATCCAAATGATCTCCCTGGGGCGGGATGAGGATCTCTGCTTCAAAGTTCTTTCGGTTCAACCGCTTATTGTTGATGGTGATCTTGGTGGTGGAACCAGTGTCCAGCGCGTTGAGCAGTTCAGAGTAGCCCAGAAACATGGTCGTCTTGTCCTCTTTTGAGGCGATGGCGTAATTGATATCCGTAAAACGGAGCGTTTTGGAATACTTGCTGCCAAACTGAAAGAGACCATCTGGCCAGATCTGACGGATCGGGATGGTGTCCTGCACGGACTTTGGAAGGGCGAAGCGCTCCCGATCCTGCTTGAGCGTGTTTTGTAAGGTTTTAATCAAGTTTCAATGCCTCCTTGATCGATGAGTGTTCCATGGCTTTTACATACAGATTCTCGGACTTGAATACCAGTTTTTTGGGGAGCAGGAATTCTGAGCGAATGAACGCACAGAGAAACTGCTCCAAATTCATGCCGTTGTAGGTAAAAAAGCCGCCCATGGCAAAGGGAAAAGCGGACAGGACACAGACCCAGCCGATCTCCCCAGAGCCAAGGATGGGCTTCAGGCCAAAATAGACGGCAACTGCCACCACTACGGCCAAAAGCGCGAACAGAAATTGCCGCAGAGAAAGGCCGAAGAAGATGCTCTCCTGATAGTTTCGGACTTCTTTGTTGATGCGAACTTCCAAAGGATCACCTCCCATTTCAGAGTAAAGATTCGGCAGACAGAGCGTTGCAAAGTCTGCCGGAGTATGGTAGTATTCACGAACCAACCAGAAGGAGGTCGTGACCATGTTATTTGGATTTCTTGGTGTGAGTATTCTGGTACTGTCCGCAGTATTGCGGTTGACCGCAGTCTTTCGTTTGACGATCCCGTTTCTGTATGCGCTCATCGTCCCTACGCTGTTCCGCAGCTGGTTCTACAGCCACACAGCATTGGCCTGCGGGATCTGGTACGTACTGCTTGCGCTGACGCTGCTGTCCTGGGTGGTATCTCTGCTCCGCAAGGTGTGGGAGCTGATAGACGAGCATCGCTCAGAAAGAGCGGCAGAGGAGCTTCTGGCCTATCGCATTCGTAAGGCCAGAGAGCGTGGTGAGACAACGGTCAGCACCGAGGACCTTTATCGCTGAATCAGCCGAGGCCCAACAATTCCCGGATGATCCGGTCGCTCATTTTGATGGAACCAACCAGCACCAGCATATTGAAGATCAGTTCACCCACATAGTTCCACACGATGGTTGCCGCAGCCACAGTGCTGTCTCCAATAGCAGGTGGAGCTGAGGCAAACTGCGAAAAGATCACACAGGACAAAACGATGACACAGCCCTCCAGACAGATGGCGGCATAGCTTTTCAAAAATGCTATGCCGATACTGCTGGAGGGCTGTCCTGCAAAACTGGATAAAGGGATAGGTGCGATGGCTGTTGCCATATACAGCTTAAAAAAGCGGCTGTAAACGGTCAGGATCATGACCAAAGACAGGACCCAAATAAACAGTGAGCCCAAGAGTGTCACTGCCCACAAGGGGATAGATTCCAATAGCCCGACCCCTTCAATGACGGACACCATCTCATCTGGCAAGGCTGTAGCAGACATGGCTGTCAGCCCCGAAGCGCCCATGATGGTCGTGACCATCCCCTGTGCCACGCTGAACAGGGCTGTCATCAGCTCCATCCCATGGGAGACAGCCGCCTGTGCCAGCACAAAGCGAATAAAGGTTTTGAATACCACCTCTGGTCGCTTCATCTCTGTGAAGCTGCCACAGGTCTTGACCACGCCCATTACAAAGAACAGCACCAGCAGGGCGTAGCCGATCGCCTGCAATGCTCCATTGATGCTGACGATCACATTCCAGATACCGCCGCCCTTGAATTCTTCCGGGCTGGTGCTGATCAGAGTCCATATCTCATCCAGCTTGCCATTCCAGGTCTCTAATGCGGAATTGAGGTTATCTACGATCCAGTTTCCGCTTCCCAATCACATCACCTCCTCGTCGGGGCGAAATCCATTCCGCTCCGTTTCTGCCTGACAGCAAAAATTACGCTCCATTCCTTTGCCCCTCCTCTCCCACCCGCAACCGCTTTGCTGGGTTGCGGGTGGGCATTTATTGGTTTCTTCTTCATCAGCCGCCAGTGATGAGGGTGAGGATCTCCTTGGTGAATACGATGACGATGCCGCCTGCCACCGTCAGCATACCATTGGCCCGCTGGGAGGGGTCGTGGCTCTTGAGGGACAGGCCCACCTGCAGAATACCAAAGCCCAGCAGGATGAGACCGATCGCCCGGATCAGGGAGAAGATGAAGTCACTGAGGTTGTTGACTACCTGGAGGGGGTCGCCGCCACCGGCAGCGAAGGCGGGGACGATGGTGCAGGCCATTGCCAGCATAAGGCTGGCGAACAGTGCATAGGCCTTCTTGATACGGCGCTCAAATTTGTTGTGTGTAAGATCGTTTTTCATACAGTTGTCTCCTTTTCATGTTCGGTTTGTTCGTTGATACCAGCAGGCACAGGCATAAAGAATGGATCTCCAAGTTGGGCTGGCGTCTGGTGTCCATGGTGGATATAAGGCGCCCCACCCCCATCTGCTGTGTGTCGGATGGCAGGGTGCTGAGTCAGTTCATATTTCAAGTCCATTACAGGCTTTGCACCGCGAATGAACAAGATGCAGTATCGGTTGTCTAAGGCGCGCACCTCATCTGGTGTGAGCAGTTCTCGCCCACTCATCTGGAAGTTTGTAGAATAGGAGCCGGACTTGCCCTTGGTTTGACCATGGGTCTTAGTGTCAATGGTGGCTTTGCCAAGAGCCTCAGAGATGTACTTGTGGGTGCTGGCTTCATTACCACCCAGATATAGGATGGTGTCTGAGTTGCCAGGGATGGTCTCCCAGGAGTCCTTGTATAATTCCTTGATTTGAGCCATGTTCTGGATGATGGTGCTGGCGGAGATATTGCGGGAGCGCATGGTGGCCAGCTCACGGGTAAACCCAGGCAGAGGCATAGCGGCAAACTCGTCCAATACGAAGTGGACGTGCTGTGGCAGCGCGCCGTGGTGGATCTGGTCTGCACTGTAATAGAGGGTCTGAAACGCTTGGGAGTAGAGCAGACTGACCAGGAAGTTGAAGGTGTTGTCGTTGTCCGGGATCACAGCATACAAAGCACATTTCTTCTCACCCAGCGTATACAGATCCATATCATCATGGTCGGTGATCGCTTGGATCTGAGGCAGGTTGAAGGGAGCCAGTCGGACAGCAGTCGAGACCAGAATGGATTTTGCTGTCTTGCCTG
>JAHHRT010000088.1 GCA_020025615.1 Oscillospiraceae bacterium
ACCAGCTGCGTATGAAGATCGGTGTCATGTACGGCAACCCCGAGACCACCACCGGCGGCAACGCTCTGAAGTTCTACGCTTCCGTGCGGCTGGATGTGCGCCGTGTGGAGTCCATCAAGGAGGGCGGCAACGTCATCGGCAACAAGACCCGTGTTAAGGTGGTTAAGAACAAGGTGGCACCTCCCTTCCGGGAAGCCTACTTTGACATTATGTACGGTCAGGGTATCAGCAAGTGGAGCGAACTGGTGGACCTGGCAGTTCAGATGGATATTATTCAGAAGAGCGGCAGCTGGTTCAGCATGGGCGACGAGCGCATCGGTCAGGGCAAGGACACTGTGAAGACCTATCTCCAGGAGAATCCTGAGATTGCGGAGACGGTGGAAGCCCAGGTCCGTGAAAATCTGTGGAAGATTACCGGCGGTGCTCCCAAGGCACCTGCAAAGGCCGCAGAAAACCCTGTAGCCGTCAGCGCCGACGACTTCAGTGATGAGGATTGATTATCTTTCCGGCTCCCCGGACCGGGCAGGGTGCTATCGGGTGCGATTTTCCGATGAAAGCACCCTCCGGCTTTATCGCCAGACGGTGGAGGACTTCGGCCTCTATCCCGGAATGGAGATGACCGAGGAGCGGTTCGAGCAGCTCAAAACCGCGGCAGGGAAGATGTCCGCAAAGATGCGGGCGGTGCGAATTGTCTCCGCATCCAATGTTTCCTGCCGGGACTTAGAGCAGCGCCTTACCCGAAAGGGGGAGACACCGGAGGATGCCCGCCAGGCGGTGGCCTGGATGGAGGACCTTCACCTGCTGGACGACCGCAACACGGCGGAGCAGGTGGTTCATGCCTGCATCCGCAAGGGCTATGGTCGCTCCCGGGCCAAACAGGTCCTCTATGAAAAGCGGATTCCCAGAGAACTCTGGGAGGAAGCCTTGGAGGACTACCCGGATCAATCAGATAAAATAGAGAGCTTCCTTCGCTCCCGGCTGGGAGAGGGAGCCGAGCCTCGGGATGTGAAGCGGGCCGTGGATGCCCTGCTCCGCCGGGGGCACAGCTACAGCCGGATACGGGAAGCGCTGAACAGCCTTTCCTTGGATACAGAGAATTTCTCGGAGGATACATAATGGCAAATATTGGATTTATTTCCTTGGGCTGCGCCAAAAATCAGGTGGACTGCGAACGGATGATGTACCGGGTCCAGGAGGCAGGCCACACAATTTTAGAGGGTGTTGCCGGAAGCGACGTTGTGGTCATCAACACTTGCGGCTTCATTGACTCGGCAAAGGCCGAAGCAATCGACTATATTCTGAATACCGCTGCTATGAAAGCAGATGGGCTGGTGGGAAAGATTTTGGTGACCGGCTGTCTCTCTCAGCGGTATCAGCAGGACATTCTTACAGAGATGCCCGAGGTAGACGGTATTCTGGGTACGGGAAGCTATACAGAAATCGTCCCTGCCATCGAGGCCCTGCTCCGCGGAGAGCGGTTTGTGGACTTCGGCTCCATTGACGCACCTGAGGTGGAGACCGGACGGGTCCTCACCACCCCGGAGCATTACGCATTTCTGAAAATCGCAGAAGGCTGCGACAACCACTGCGCTTACTGCATTATCCCCAAGCTTCGTGGCAAGTACCGCAGCCGTCAGCTGGATGACATTCTCTATGAGGCTCGGGTCCTGGCATCCCAGGGCACCAAGGAGCTCATTGTGGTGGCACAGGATACCAGCCGCTACGGCACCGACTTCCCCGAGCATAAGAAGCTGCTGCCCAAGCTTCTGAGAGAGCTGTGTAAGATTGACGGAATCCATTGGGTCCGCGTCCATTACACCTACCCGGAGCTGATGACGGAAGAGCTGATTGACACCATTGCAAACGAGCCGAAAATCGTCAAGTATCTGGATATTCCCATGCAGCACTGCAATCGCCAGGTTCTGAAGCGGATGAACCGCTGGGGCGACGGCGAGCGGCTGCGGAAGATGATTGCCATGCTGAGAGAGAGAATCCCCGGACTGGTCATCCGAACCAGCCTGATTACCGGCCTTCCCGGCGAAGGGGAAGCGGAGTTCCAGGAGCTGTGCGAGTTCCTGAAGGACGTAAAGCTGGAGCGCGCCGGTGCCTTTGTGTTCTCCCCGGAGGAAGGAACAGCTGCCTATGAAATGGAGCACTGCGACCAGGAAATCGCAGCGGCCCGGGCAGAAATCCTGGCGGATATTCAGTCTCAGGTGATGGACGAGTACAATGCATCCCTCATGGGCAAGACCATGGAGGTTCTGGTGGACGGCTTCGACCCGGAGCTGGAACAGTTCTATGGACGGACCTACGCCGATTCCCCGGACGTGGACGGACGCGTCTGGATTGCTTCCGAAGAACCGCTTCGGGAAGGCGATTTTGTAAATGTGTGCATTGACGGCACTGTGGACGGCGATTTGTCCGGCTATCTTGTGGAGGAATGAGAGAAATGACAACTGCAAGTAAAATCACGCTGGTCCGCGTGGCTATGATTCCTGTATTTCTGGTTACCATGTACCTGAGCGGCGGCGCAGCCGGTCCCTGGATGTGGGCTTCTCTGGCGATTTTTGTGATTGCCAGCCTGACCGACTATGTGGATGGACAGATTGCCCGCAAGTGCAACCAGGTCAGCGACTTCGGCAAGTTCCTGGACCCTCTGGCCGATAAGCTTCTTGTGATTTCGGCCATGTCTATGTTCTGCGAGTGGGGCGTGTTCCCGGCTTGGGCACTGATGATTGTACTGACCCGTGAGTTTGCCGTTACCGGTCTGCGGATGGTGGCCTCCGGCAAGGGCACGGTCATTGCTGCCGGCTGGAGCGGCAAGGTGAAGACCTTCTGCACCATGATCGGCCTGTGCGTCATGATGGCATTCCCCGGTGTTGTGATCCTCAACTGGATTGTGATGGCTGTCATCATCGTCACCACCCTTTACTCCGGCGTTGAGTACTTTGTTCAGAACTGGAATTGCCTCTGGAACTGATTCCCAATGTGCGTTTGCGTGACCCCGATCCCCAAGAGTTTCAGGGGTGCGTATCATACAGAAAACGGCAGCATCGCTTTTGCAGATGCTGCCGTTTTCTGCGTTTTCAGGAGAAAATCCGATCCTACAGTGGGAAAATGGAATGGCTTTCGCCGTCCTATTTCCGAAAGCTGGAAAACGTCCGGCGGTATCAGGAAAGCAGTAGTGCGCCTATATTTTTTGCACAGAAAACTTTGCAAACTGCTTGACAAGTACACTTGGCAGTGATATGATAAATGCACAGTAAACTTGGCATACGAAAGGAGTATTCCCTATGGATAAAGAAGAAGTTTTGCAAAGAGCACAGCAAAAAAATTCAAAACAGCTGGATGAAATGGAGCTGGATATTCTGCAAAAGGGCGGCAATATCGGCAAGCTTGTGGCACTGCTGGTCTGCGCACTTTTCATGGTGGTCAAAGTGATTTTCCATCAGCCGTACCAGGATGTATATTCGGTATACTGTTCCGTACTGTGCGGTCAGTACCTCTATCAATGGTATCGGCAGAGAGACAAAAACTCTCTGTTCTTCGGTTTGACCTGGGGAATTGCCGCAGTGCTTCTGTTTGTGGCGTATGTTCTGAATATCGCGTAAGGGGCCGGGAATATGGATGATAAATTGGTCCTGAATAACCGTCTGAAAGAGGCAAGAAGCGAAAAAAAGTTATCTCAGCAGCAATTGGCGGAAATGGTAGGCGTATCCCGCAATACCATCAGTTCCATCGAAACCGGGCAGTTTAATCCCACTGCCAAATTAGCGCTGATTTTGTGCATTGCTCTGGATAAGAAGTTCGAAGAATTGTTTTACTTTTAGCGCTCAGCATATCCCAATCCCGACGGGAGATTCTTTCAGAATTTTGCCGGGGTGGAAATTTGAAGCAGGATATGCTATAATGACTTCTGCGCCGTGTGCGCAAATCTATTTAGCCAGCGAGGTTATCTATGAACGATAAGGAAATTGGCGAGATTCGCCGCCATTTGAAGCGGGAACGCAGTAATATCACAGCCCTTTACGGCTGCTACGTAAACGCAAATAAAGAGATTATCACCGAGTACCGCCAGAGTACCGGCATTATGCCTGAGAACGAGTCAGACAAGTATTTTGCAGTGCTCCGTCGGGTGCTCTCCGGTTCCATCGGCAGAAATCTCATCGACATCACCTTTAAGACCTCCCAGGTCGCCGGAAGTCCTGAACATCAGCTGCTGATGGATCTGCGGGAGTCCAAGCTCAAGGACGATGAAAAGCGCATGGCGTTCTATCAGAAGGTTATTGACTCCGTGGTTCTTGAGGGAAACTACCTGATCTTACTCGGATGTGACAGCTACGATGTGCCCTTTAAGTCTAAGGACGACTCCTTCCAGAAGGATGCCTCTGACGAGACCTATACCTATCTGGTCTGCGCCATCTGCCCGGTGAAGGAGACCAAGCCCAACCTCCACTATGTTCCTGAAGAGAAGGTTTTCCACGACGGCGCCATGAATCAGATGGTCTCCGCTCCGGCAATCGGCTTCCTGTTCCCGGCCTTTGACAACCGCTCTACCAACATCTATAATGCCCTCTACTACACCAAGGACGTGAAGCAGAGCCAGGAGTCCTTTGTGGAGGCGGTGTTCAATACCCCCATTCCTCAGCCTGCCGCCGAGCAGAAGAAGACCTTTGAAGCACTGCTTGCCAGCTCTCTGGAAGACCAGTGCAGCCTGGATGTGGTTCAGACGGTCTATGACCAGGTCTGCCAGAGAATTGAGATGCACAAGGAAGCCAAGGTGGCAGAGCCCCTGCTTCTGGGCAAGGAAGAGGTCAAAGAGGTGCTGTCCTCCTGCGGTGTCAGCGAGGAGCACATTGCAAAGTTCAGCGTGGACTATGACGAGGCCTTTGGCTTTGACGCAGAGCTCCACCCCAAGAACATCATTGACAATAAGCATTTCGAGGTTCAGACCCCCGACGCTGTTATCAAGGTGGACCCCACCCGCAGCGATATGATCGAGACCCGAATCATCGGCGGTGTGAAGTATCTTCTGATTCCGGCGGATGAGGATGTCACGGTAAACGGTGTCAGCATCACCATTCCCAAGGAAGAACCTGCAACCGTATAAAATAACCCCGCCTGTGCACTACAGTGAACGTGCGCAGGCGGGGCTTTTTACGTTGTGATGTCCAGCGTGTAGACCTGGCAGCCCTCATGGATTCCCCGAGAGGTGAATCCGAAAAGCTGTGCAATGGCAATGGAGGAAGTCTGTTCCGGGACACATTCTATGACCAACCTGGGGATTGCATGTTCCCGGGCATAGGCAATGGCACCACGGGTTAACTCTCGGGCAATGCCCAGGCCCCAGTAGTAGGGATCCAGAACCCAGCCCAGCTCCCAGCTGCTTTCATCGAAGGGATGGAAGATGAGATAGCCCAGGAATTTTTGATTGCCCCGGCCATAGACCGCATGGATGAGGGGAGAACGCCCCAACCCTGCGGCCTGTAAAAAGGCCTCCGTCTGTGCCGGTGTATAGGGCGGTTCCAGGTATTTCATGACCTGGGGATTGGATAGGAGGGGATGAAGGCGGGGAAGATCCTCCGGGGTAAAGGGGACGACCTTGCACCGCTGGGTAATGAATTCCATAGAAACCTCTTTTCGTTTTTATAATTTTTATAAAAAGTCTCCGCCCTGTAAAGTCAGGGCGGAGACCGAGACTGTCAAAAAGTGGTTACATCCCCGTGGACGGAAAGGAAGATAGTGTGAAAGAAACCCAT
>JAHHRT010000089.1 GCA_020025615.1 Oscillospiraceae bacterium
CGCCCGCAGTTCTCTGGCACCCACATAGCCCAGAAAGGCGCAGTAGTCGCCGCAGTGGGCCCGCCAGTATTCCTGCTGCCAGCCAGAGTAGCCGGGAGTACGGTGGATAAGCTCATCCAACTTGGCTGGGTCATCCACTCCATCGTCTACAGAGTAATCGTCCTGAAAGCTGCCATCAAATTTCTCGGCCGCCTTTCCGCTGGAAATACATTCCGGGCACAGATACTCAATATCCTCCACGGAAAAGAACGGATTTGTATAGAAAATATGAGTTGTCTTGCCGCAGCAGTCGCAGATAACACCCTCCTTGGATTCCTCAAAGGCCCCGGTATCCAGAGGGTCCGGGTGATACTTGAAGGTGGGCAGGCCCAGCTGGGCCTGCCGCTCCTTCTCATTCTGTTTTTCCTTTGGTGTTTTGGGTTTGGGGATGGCGTAGGAGTTACCCCAGTTCTCCGCATAGCCCTTCAAGACACCCAGCCGCTTGAGCGTCTTTTTATCGGAGCGGTTTCCGATTTGGCAGAGCAGTTCGTAGGCATCCTTCTTGAAGTCCAGCAGGTCGTATACATCCACCAATACTTCCTTGGCCTGCCTGTCCTCGCTCTGCTCCAGCTCCTCTTTGAATGCATAGAGAGCGCGGACACTGTCCGGACCATCATTGGTCGCAACAAACTGCTTCTTCAGTTCAATGTAGGTTTTTTGATGTTCCGTCATCGGATGCACCTCCCATCAATCCCACCAGAAGTACCAGACGGTGGACTGCCGCAGAGTATCCGCCAAAGCCCCAATCTCTTCAAAATTCTGATCCATATCCGGGCAGAGGCCATACTGCTCCACAGCCACTTCCATGGCTTTCCCCTTAGAAACAGGATCCGGGAGGTCAAATTCCAGCTCATCATGAGTCATGGCGGCGGGCACCGCGCCATATTGCTCGAACCAGTATTTTGATACTGCCATCAGTTCCGGCGTGTCGGGGCATTCGTTCCAGTTTCCAAAGGGCAGGTAGGTAAAGACCTCCCACGGGTTCTTCACTGGGATTTTTGCCAGAATGAGAGGATAAGTCATGTCAGAATCCCAATAGCTTGCAAAGCGGCAGTTTTCATACCCGCCCTCCATCTCACCTAGGATTTCTTCGTCCCAGTCCAGATCGTCGTCTTCGGCTTCTTCCCTGCGCTGTCCGGTCAACTCCTCCAAGATGGTCCTTCCATTCTTCACTGGGGCGTTAAGCATCTTTTTTCGATATTCTGCCACCTTCTGTGGGGCAAAGGCATAGTCGTCCGCACCGTCGCTGTCCGGGTCAGAATTCATCACAAGGCACTCCCACAGGATTTCGTCCGGCTTCACCAGCACCGGAATGAATCCCTCCCGCACACCAAGCCGCAGTGCGTAACTGTACGCCGACATGATGGGATCATCATCTGCCATCGAGGGGAAATAGGTGCACTCGCAGTCCAGATACTCCATCATGGCCTCAGCCAGTTCGGAAGGTTCCAGCGTGTCCTCGTCAAAGTCTTGCCCCTGCCAGTTGGCAAAGCGTTCCTCAATCACCTTTGCCATTGCCTGATAGTAGTCTTCATCAAAGGGAATGAACAGGTAAGCTTCCTCTTGGAATTCATCGGAGTGATACCGCTTTGGGCCGAAGTATTGGAGAGCATAGTTATCAATGTCAGCGGGATAGTAAGGCGCATCATTTTCTCCATAGTAATAATGGGCAAAGGCTTGCCCTTTCTGATTGAACAGGGCGGAGAACAGGCAGCCGTACAGCTCTTCCCGGATGAATGTCCGCAGGTCTGTGCTGCCCGGGTTGGCTTTGAGCTGTTTCACAGTTTCACTATGCTCTGTCAGGAAGTTTTCTCCCATCAGATCATGCTCCATGCACCAGCGCAGATAGATGGCCATATGGTTATAGGCATTGATGGGGTCAATGGGCAGTTCCTTCTCCTCAATGCTCTCGATATGATAGGAAGCGTCGTCCATGCCAATACTGTCATCCATATCATCCATACTGCAAAGAGTTCCTCGGGTGATAGCATCCTGACGGGTGGGGTTTACGACAAAACTGATACCCCTCATCTTGTCCAGCAGAGTGTCCGCATCATGCTCCAGTTTATAGTCCAGTTCATCCGCATAAAGAGGAATGACCTGATAGAAGTTGACTTCCTCGCCGCCCGGCAGGGTGCATACCTCACTGCCTTCATCCGTACCCTGAGGTCCGATCAGGGTAGCAGTACACAGCTTGGTGTTGTCTGCAAAGGGCTCCCGATTCTCCACCGTATGACCATGCCCCAACCAGCTGTCACAGTTGATGGGCAGGCGGGCCAGAGATTTCAGCAAGCGGATGGGCCAGTACCACCGCTCGTCCTGCATGGACTCCTGATCCAGCTTCCAGTCTTCCGGCAGCGCAATAGCAAGCTCCGCCCGTTCCAATTTGTATTCTGCCAGCTCCTTCGGCACATTCATCCTGTGAGCACCCATGCCCATGGTGACCAGCGTGTAGTAGTCCCGTTCCTCAGAAGGCGGAACAACGCAGATGTCCACATGAATGTCGTGAGAATTCAACTCGTGAAATACATTCTCGAACTTGCCGAAATACTGCTGGATGTGACCCTCTACGGCTTCCATCTCTTCCTCGGTGTAGACCTCGGGAACGCCGGATTCCTCATTCTGCGGCTCTTCTTCCCCATCGTTGTCATCTGGGCTGCCATTCGGGGTATTCCAAGAGATTTTCAGCGTCATCTGATCTTCCGGCAGACTGACACCGGGACTGCGAGTAATGGTGTGCTTATCATCTGCCGCAAAGCCGATGGTTTCCCCGTCTTGGAACTCCACATCGTTTTCCAGTACATAGGACACAAGGCTTGCCAAAAAATCCCGCAGGTCGCTGGGCTGGGCGTCAGTACCCAGCACCTCCATCTCTTCCTTGCCGAACACATCCATGCCATAGGTATAGGCATTCATGCCGCTCTCATCCCGGTACAGGCCGAACCAGATCCAGTTGAAGATGGGCAGCTCGTCCTCTTTCATCATATCGGCAAAGCCCTCATAGAACCGGGGTTCGAACACCACGCCGCTGGTGTAGATGCCTGTAGCGTACTTCTGGCGGCAGCAGGCAGATACCAACTTGGTGTAAAGCTTCCCCTTCTCCAGAGCATCCTCCTCTTTGCCCAGCACTGCTACCATGATATGGGCGCTGTGCTCCTTGGCAACTTGGACGGCATCCTCCCACATATAATTATTTTCTGCGTTCAGCTCGGCCTCACCATTGGGGATGGGATAGGTCATCAGGCTGACAGCGGCGATCATGTCGCCCACTTCAAATACCACCGTGTCGTCGCTCTTGTCCTCGTCTTCCTCCACGGTGATGTCCCACTTTTCCTTCATATCCCGGATGAATTGCGCCTTGTCCCACTTTCCTCTGGACAGGAGCACAAACCCCGCAAAGGTGCCCTTGTTGTCATGCACGGCTTCTTCCTCCTCGTTGGTATCATCATTCGTGTCGGTGCCGTCATCCGCATCCGGGTCATAAATAGACTCATTTTCCAAACTGCGGATAAACTCTTCAAAGCTGTCTGCCAAACGAGTGATTTTATAGTCGTTTTCCTGATCCACATGGACCACGGCGGGTTCCCCCTGAGGGCCGCAGGCCCGGTAGTCCAGGAAGATCATATCATGCCCTGCACTGGGGCAGTCGCAGATCGCCACGCCAATGGCGGGATACTCCCATTCGTCGATCATGAACTGGCTGCCCAGTTCTCCGCAAAGAGAGCAGCTCTTTTCCCGCCCGATACCAAAAATGCCGGTGACGGCCACATGATCCTCTGCCCAGCTGGTGGGTTCATCGCAGGGGCAGCAGGTGTTGACCGGCATACCGCCGTTATGCTGCTTCATTAGCCAGATATAGGCGGCGGGCAGCTTGTAGCCCAGTTCCTCCTCCACGCTGGCGATCAACTCGTCAGAAGGCGGCTCACTGACATACCCCTTCAAGGCATACGGGTTATCATCCCAGAAGCCTGTAAGGTCGAAGCCCTCGAAGGGGATATCACCGGGCACAAACTTAGCCTTCTTTTGCCGGTTGGTTCTGCGCTGCCGTTTTTGAATTTCTTCCCGGCACTCCCGAATCACCGCGGGGGCATTTTCGTCCGACCGGTCCAGCTCTGCCCACCGCTGGGCGTAAGGGATGGCCTTTTCCTCCTGCTCACGGAGATATTGATAGGCATAAGCCATGCGCATATTCCATTCCGCTTTGTCCTGTCCCTCCTCTCGGACAGCTTCCAGCACATCAATGGCCCGCAGAAGGGCTTTATCCCCCTTGTAGTTGGGAGTGCCCTCGTCATGGTCTCCGATGATGGCGTAGTTTTCCAGCGCCCGAGCCAGAGCATAGGCAGAGCGGTAGTCCCGCCAATCCTCCGGGATGGCATTCAACGCCTGAATGCAGCGGGTGTATTCATCCTCGTCATTCCACTGCTCCAACTGTTCATAGAACGCTTCGGCGTTCTCCGGAGTGTATGGGATATAATCCATTCCGGTCAGCGTTTCCTCCAACTCATTCTCCTGCTTTTTCAGGCACACCGAGCCTGCCTCCCGGCGGAAGGTGTGGAAACTGGCCCAAGGGATGTCGCTGTCCTCAAAGAACTTCTTAGCCATTTCGAGCACCGTGCGAATGTCCCACGCGATAAAGTCCACATAACCGCAGTAGATGCCGGTAGCTCCACCGGTGAGGGTGAGAACCTCCGGCTCGGCCAGTTTTTCTTCCAGCTTGTCCCTAAAATCAAAGATTTTCTGGCTGCCATTCTCTTCTTGCAGGGTATCCAGCGGATAGCAGATAAAACCTGCCACAGCACCGTCTGCATGGAGATCATCCATATAGTCGTTGTCGCCGTTCAGATAACCATTTACAAGAGGCGCACAGCAGGTTGAACCAGCAATCACATCCAGCCGCCAGTCGGCATCCGGGTCTTCATTGGGCTCCATTTTATAGCCGATGTAGGCTTCCAGAAGGGCTTCCGGGTCGGTGGAAAGTTCCAGCCCTTTTTCACGCAGCTTATCGGGCAGCTGGGACATGAGGATAGAAAGCGACCCTTTGGGCTCTTCCAGCACATCAAAGCTGTCTATGTACCGCATATTGGGAATCTCACCCAGAACCTGATCGGTGAGCGTGGTGAGCATCCACCAGACCCGGCCTTCTGCCTCCCGGAGCATGGGCAGCAGCTTTTCACAGTAAGCGGAGATGGCAAAGCTGTTCTCGCCCTGCTCCTCCACCCAAATCTGCACATCCTCCCCGGAAACCTCCCAGCCGTCGTCTGTACGCAGGCCGATGTTCTTGATTGGCTGGCGGCCAACCAGAATGTTCCAGTGCTCCAGCACCTCTTTGGGGGCGTGCTTTTGGAAGTAGACCAGTTCAAACAGTTTGATCTTGTCCCCTTCTGGGGTGAGAATCAGCTCGTACTTCTCGCCATTGAAGCCCATTTCAAAGGAAATATCATCAAAAGCAAGATTCAGAGTTTCCTCCATTTGGGCCACAATCTCCGCTCCACGGGTGTGATCCTTGTCCTCGTCCATGATCCGGCGCAGCCCCGCTTCCATTTCGGCAAAGATTTCCCACGCTTCTTCCGTCCGCTCCCGGAAACACTCCGTGAACCGAGGCAAGGAAATGCCCTTCTTGCACTGGTCGATTAGTTCCTCAATATCCTGTTGGGTGTTGAGCTTAGGATCATCACCGGGATGCAGTTCCAGAGCTTTTTCAAAA
>JAHHRT010000009.1 GCA_020025615.1 Oscillospiraceae bacterium
CGGCTGTATCGAGAGAAAAGTCAAGAAAATTTCTGTTTCCTCTGGAAGATACCGGAGAAATTCCCTATCCGACGAGTTCTCCATACTGCACAATAAAGGAACCGCAAAACGGAAACATCTCCGTTTTGCGGCTGTTTCTGTCGAAAACCCCTTACGGGGTTTCCCGACAAACTTTTGCAGTCTGCTGCGTGCATAATCTTTCGCCTGCGGCGGCCGATTCCACACTTGCAGCCTGAGCTGTATTTCTGTCCAGGTACACGCCCCGGCCAGAAATAATTTCAACTTTATTCACCGCACTCTGCGGTGAATGATTTGCCTCCAACGGTATTTCTACTTTTCAGAAACACTATGCTCCTTGGACGCTGCAATGCTTCTGCTAAAAAAACGGAACCGCAAAACGGAAACATCTCCGTTTTGCGGTTCTTTTTATGTATTTTGTGGCACAATGATGACAGGCGGCTGTCGCCCCCTACAAAACCTGATTTTCGGAGGTCACTATGGAAAACGTTGTCACACTGCTGATTCCCGCCCTGCTTGGGGTAATTGCCATTCGGCTCATGGTACTGCCCATGCAGTGGGCTGCCAAGCTGGCAGTTCACGCCGGGTGCGGATTTGCCTGTCTGTGGATTCTCAACACCGTCTCCGCGTTCACCGGGATTCTCTTTCCCATCAACGCCGTTACGGTTCTGATTGCGGGATTTCTCGGGGTGCCGGGAATTGGGCTGATGGCCCTGCTGGAGATACTGGCTTAACGGTCCAGATGGACATTGAGGTGCGGATAGGTCATCTCAATATTCTGCTCGTCGAAAATATCCTTGATGCGCTTATTGACCTGGAAATAAACATCCCAGTAGTCCTCGGTCTTCACCCAAAGACGGAGAATATAATTGATTGCGCTGTCCCCGTAGCTGGAAATGGCAGAGAAGGGTGCGGGGTCCAGCATGGCCTGGTCCACCGTTCCCGCCTGGACCAGAGCGTCCATCACCTTCTGGGTGGGGGCATCGTAGGAGGCAGACACCGGTATTTCAATGCGGCGGGTGCCGGTGGCAGAGTAGTTGACAATCTGGGCCGCAACCACCACACTGTTGGGCAGAGAAATCTGCTTATTGTCCGGGGTGGACAGCCGGGTATAGGCCATGTTGATTTCCTCCACCTTGCCGGACTGTCCGGCGATCTCCACGAAGTCGCCGGAGCGGAAAGGATGGTTATAGAGGAGGGTAAAGCCGCCGATGACGTTGGTCAGCATATTCTGCATTGCCAGGGAAACTGCCAATGTGGCAACACTGGCCAAAGCCACTACGCCGGAAACTTCAATGCCCAGGCTGGAGAACACGCTCAGTCCTACCAGCAAATAGAGAATGGTGCGGGCCAGGGAAAGGATCATGCCGTGGGCTGCCTTTTCCAGCCGGGTCCGCTCCAGCGTCTTTCGGACCTGCAGCATAACAATCCGAACCACAAAGATTCCCACCAGCAGGACAAGGGCTGCGGACAGGATCTTTCCGGTGAGACCGGAGGTAAGGAATTCGATGATCTTGTCGAAATCCATGGAATCAGCTCCTTATTATTTTTTCTTCATTATAGCGGAAAAAGCAGAGATTGGCAAGGAAAATCCCTCCGTCCTTCGTGTGGGCAGGCAGCTGGGAAATACTCTACAATTTCCGTCAGATGCGCCGCAGAATTATTGTGCAAAACGTTTCTTGAAACGGTCTGTAGGGATGTTATAATAATCCTGTAAACACAGTATTTCTATAAGAAAGAGGATAATTTATGGACTTTTTATTAGCAATCGGCATTGCCATCTTTGCCGGACTTTTCCTAACCCGTTTTACCTCCCGTCTGCACCTGCCTGATGTCACCAGCTATCTGCTGGCAGGTCTGCTCATCGGACCTCTGTGCCTGGGCAGACTGGGGCTTCCCTACGTGGGCTTCAGCTCCTTTGAGTTCATTGAAGAAATGGGTCTCATTTGTGATGTGGCCCTGGGCTTCATCGCCTTTGCCATCGGCAACGAGTTCCGTCTGTCTTCTCTGAAGCAGATCGGACGTCAGGCTACCATCATCGCCATCTTCCAGGCACTCAGTGCCACCGCACTGGTAGACGTCGCTCTGCTGGTTCTCCACCTGTTCCTGGGCGACAAGCTGCCTGTCACCACCTGCATCATTCTGGGTGCCATCGCCACCGCTACGGCTCCCGCCGCAACCCTCATGGTTATCAATCAGTATAAGGCCAAGGGCCCCCTGACAAGTATCCTGCTTCCCATTGTGGCCCTGGACGACGCTGTGGGTCTGATTGTCTTTGCCGTGTCCACCGGCATTGCCAAAGCACTCAACTCCGGGCACATCAGCCTGATCTCTGTGCTGGTCAATCCCCTTCTGGAGATCACCCTCTCCCTGGGTCTGGGTGCCCTGCTGGGCTGGATTTTCAGCACCACTGAAAAGTTCTTCCACTCCCGTTCCAAGCGTCTGAGCCTGGCAATTGCTTTCGTATTCCTCAGCAGCGGCTTCTCCATGATGCACTTCTCCCTTCCCGGCGGTGTGGAGATTGGCTTCTCCTCTCTGCTGGTTTGCATGATGTGCGGAACCATCTTCTGCAACCTCTGCGATTTCTCCGAAGAGATCATGTACCGTACTGACCGCTGGACCGCCCCTCTTTACGTCCTGTTCTTTGTGCTTTCCGGCGCAGAATTGGACCTGCGGGTCTTTGCCGATCTGGCAGTTGTGGGCATTGGTATTCTCTACATCGTTGCCCGCTCCACCGGCAAGATTCTGGGTGCCGGTATCAGCGCCAAGTTCACCCACTGTGAGGATACCATTTGCAAATACCTGGGCATCACCCTGCTGCCCCAGGCCGGTGTGGCTCTGGGTATGTCTGTGGCAGTTGCCGCACAGTTCGGTGCCGAAGGTGCTATCATCCGCAACATCACCCTGTTCTCCGTGCTGATTTACGAGCTGGTTGGTCCTCTGCTCACCAAGATGGCTCTGACCCGGGCCGGTGAAATCGTTCCCACGCCCAAGGACAACCGCGGTATCATCTAACCGATTTTTTCAGGAAATCTTGACAATCATTCCCCAGGTGCTATAATTCTTTTATAAAGCAATATAGATAAAGGAGTGGAACATTATGTTCTATCATATGACCGTGGCAGGTCTCGAGAGAGATCTCCCCATCTGCCCTGTAAACGAAAATCTTTACATCGCCGGTTTTGTTATCTTCGGTGATCAGGAGCTGACCGTGGCCTGTGCCCGTGATCTGCTGGCAAAGGCTCCCGAGTATGACTACATCATCACTGCGGAAGCAAAGGGTATCCCCCTGGCTCACGAAATGGCCCGTCAGGCCGGTGACGCCAAGTACTTCCTGGCTCGCAAGGGCCCCAAGCTCTATATGCAGAACATGGTAAGCGTTTCTGTGAACTCTATCACCACTGCTAAGGAGCAGCGCCTCTATCTGGACGGTGCCGATGCTGCCCTCATGAAGGGCAAGCGGATCCTCATCGTGGACGACGTGATCTCCACCGGTGAGAGTCTTTCCGCACTGGAAGCCCTGGTCAATGAGGCCGGCGGTATCATCTGCGGTCGGATGTCCATTCTGGCAGAGGGTGATGCTCAGGATCGTCCTGACCTCATCTACCTCGAGAAGCTGCCCCTGTTTAATCCCGACGGATCCATCAAGGAATAAGCCTGCTACATATCACTGAAGGAGATTTTCTATGATTTGCTCTCATTGCGGTACCAATATCCAAGAGGGAGATAAGTTCTGCTCCAACTGTGGGGCTCCCGTAGAGCCTCAGCAGACCTATCAAACTTCCCAGCAATCTCAGCAGCAAACCTATCAGCAGTACCAAAGCTACACCCAGTACAGTCAGAACTACGCTGAGCCCAGTACCCCTGTGGGCTTTGTGGATGCCATCAAGATGTTCTTCACCAAGTACACCGACTTCAATACCCGTTCCGGAAGAAGCGAGTACTGGTTTGCCATTCTGTTCCTGATCCTGGTAAATATGGCCCTCAGCTTTTTGATTCACGAGTTTGGGATCTTCGGCTGGCTCTCCGGGTTATGGTCCATGATCATTTTGATTCCCAGCATTTCTCTTTCAGTGCGCCGTCTCCACGACATCGGTAAGAGTGGTGTCTATCTTCTCTGGGGCCTGCTTCCCCTGGTCGGTTATATTATTATCCTGGTTCAGTGCTGCAAAGAAAGCGCACCTGCCAACCAGTGGGGTCCCAATCCCAACGGCAACTAAATACTTAAAAGCGGACAGCCTTTCGGCTGTCCGCTTTTGACTGTCGGGAAAAAACCGTGGGCTTTTTCGACAGTCAAGAAAACCCACCGCAGAACGCTGCGGTGGGTTTTGGGTATGATTGAGATTAGGCTGCAGGGGCCAGTTCGGTAGAATCCGGCACAGCTGCGGGCGTCGGTGCCGCTGTGGGGGCCGGAGCCTTTGCGCCAGGGTTCATCACGGCTGCCAGGTAATCTGCGTCCCGCTGCTCCTTCATCTGGGTCAGGTAGGCGTTGGAGGCCTCCAGGCCCTCCCCTACCAGTTTCATGGTCCGGTCGTAGGACTTAGAGGCGGCAGTAAGGGTGGAATCGTCGATGGAGAACATCTCCTGCCACTGATCCCGGCGGGCATCCTCCAAAGGCAGAATGTTATATTCCAGCTTGCCGCTCTCGTTGGTATGCCGATCCGTCCAGGTGGGGATCACATCGACCTTAGAGAGGTAGGCAGTACCGTCGGAATACTTTTCAAAGGTAATGTTAAACAGCATACCGTCCTCGGTGTGGGGCGTGGGAATGTACTTCTGCATGATGTGGGCACGCTGGTTGGAAACCGCATTGCCCAGGGAATAGAGACACACCGTTTTGTGATTGGGGTCGGTGGTGCTGGTGAGCAGCTCTACAGGCTGGATGACGTGGGGATGACCGCCCACAATCACATCTACACCCATGTCACAGAACTTCTGAGCCAGGTCCTTCTGCTCCTGGTTGGGGGTCAGCTGATACTCAATGCCCCAGTGAAGGAACAGAATGGTTGCATCTGCGCCCTGCTCCTTAAGCTCTTTAATCTGGGTTTCCAGCTCTGTGAAGAAGGGGCCGCGATCCTTGCCAAAACGCAGGATCGGGAAGGAATTGACGGTGCCCCGGTCCTTATCATAGACGGGGTTTCCGTTAAAGGCCTGACGGCTGGAATTCTGGCTGTCATCGTAAGAGAAGCACATCAGGCCCAGCTTGATGCCGTTCACTTCCACCAGCTCGTATCTCTTCTCCTCGGAATTCATGTTGGTGCCCAGGGTCTTGAGGCCTTTGTCACGAACCACTTCCAAGGTCCGCAGAATACCGTCCATGCCGGTGTCGTTACAGTGGTTATTGGCTGTCAGCAGCATATCAAAGCCTGCATCCTTGGCACCGTCCACAATCTGGTCCGGGGTGTTGAACATGGGGAAGCCGGAGTAGGCTTTTCCGGGGCCATAGAGGGTGGTCTCCAGGTTGGCAATCATGTAATCTGCGGCGGTGGTATATTCCTTTACGAACTTGAAGATCGGAGAGAAATCATAGTCATCTCCTCCCTTATAGCAGGCGGAATTATACTGGGAATGATAGAGAGGGGTGTGCATCAGCAGGTCGCCGGTAGCAGAGAGGGTAGCAGTACTCACCACGTGCTCCGGCTCCGGCATGGTGGTCTCCGGGGGTTCGGTCTCCGTCTGTACAGGCGGAAGCTCCGAATTGGGAAGCTCCATGGCATTGCCGGGCTGCTTGGCGGGGGCGTTGGGCGTACCGGAGTAGTCTGCAACGTTGATGCTCAGGTAGATCATCATCGCAGAGCCAAGAATCAGCAGGATAATGAGGAGCACCAGCAGTACGCTGACCGCACCTCCTCCCTGCCGCTTGGAGGGATTGTTTTTACGGGACATAGGTCGTCCTCCTTTGTATTTCTCTTAACGGACGCAATACGTCCGCTGATTTCTCAGGAAACAGCTGCCAGATAGTCCGCGTCACGCTGCTGCTTCATCTGGGCCAGATAGTTGTTGGATGCCTCCAGGCCTGCGCCTACCAGTTCCATAGTACGGTCATAGGAGCTGACCGCAGATTGGTAGGTACTCTCTCCAATGGAGAACATGGTCTGCCACTGATCCCGGCGAGCATCTTCCAGGGGCAGGATGTTATATTCCCGCTTCCCCTCTTCGTTATTGTGCATGTCCACCCAGGTGGGGATTACGTCCACCCCAGCCAGATACACCGTACCGTCGGAGTACTTTTCAAAGGTGATGTTGAACAGCATACCGTCTTCCGTATGGCCCGTGGGGCAGGAAGAAATCTTGTCCCGGCGCTGGTTGGAAACGGCATTGCCCATGGAATACAGGCAGACGGTTTTATGGTCAGGATTGGTGCTGCTGGTCAGCAGCTCAATGGGCTGGATCACGTGGGGATGACCGCCTACAATCACATCCACGCCCATGTCGCACAGCTTCTGTGCCATGCTCTTCTGGTCGGGCGTAGGCTCCAGGTGATACTCTTCGCCCCAATGGAGGAAGAGCACAATGGCCTCCGCACCCTTTTCCTTCATCTCCTTCATCTGGGCTTCCAGACCCTGGTAGAAGGGCTCCCGGCTCTTATCCGGGAACTTGGGGAAGGCGCACACCAAGCCCTTGCCCGCAGAGGCCAGGGGGTTATAGTTGAAGGTCTCCAGACGGGGGTCCCGGCTGTCCTCATAGGTATAGCAGAGCATACCGATCTGGATGCCGTTGACGTCCACAATCTGATACTTGTCTTCCTCGTTGGTGAGGTTGGTACCCAGGGTCGCAAGGCCCTTTTCCCGAACCACTTCCAAGGTTCTCAGAATACCCTGAAGGTCCGTATCGTTGCAGTGGTTGTTGGCGGTGAGCAGCATATCGAAGCCTGCGTTCTTGGCACCGTCCACGATCTGGTCCGGGGTATTGAACTTCGGATTGCCGGAATAGGGCTTTTTCGGTCCATAAAGGGTGGTTTCCAGGTTGGCAATGGCATAATCCACTGTGGAGGTATAATCCTTCACAAACTTAAAAATGGAATCGAAGTTGTAGTCATTCTCCCCCCGATAGCACTCAGGCTTTACCGCTGCATTGGCAGCAAAAATCGTGGAGTGCATCAGCAGGTCACCGGTAGCGGAAATGGTTGCCGTGCTCACCACGTGTTCCGGTGCAGGAGGCGGCTGTGTCTCTTTTTCTTTCTTTGGCTTATGGGGCTTTTCCGGCTTTGGATCTTCCGGCTGCACCACACTGGGGCGGTTCGTCTGCGGAGCCGGGGCACTGGGCTTAAATGCCAGATGAATACTGAGGTAAATCATCCCAATGGATCCGGCAATCAGTGCTGCGATAATCCAGGGCAGCCACGTATTCGCCTTGCTTCTTCGCCGGGGGCGATACTGTGGATTTTCTCTTCTCGGCATAAATGCTTCTCCTTTGTAAAGATGGTTGAATAGAATTTCGCTTTCTGCGGGGAAGCTGCTTTATTCGTCCAGCAGATAGTGAACAGAATGTACGGTCTTTCCGCCGCTGACATAGATTCTGGGGACACGGCGGCTGATGCCGCATACAAACTCGTAATTAAAGCTGTCGGCAGCGGCGGAGATTTCCTCCATGGTGATCTCCTCATCGCCGTACTTTCCCACCAGAACCACCCGGTCCTCTACCTGGACACCGGGGATGTCGGTGACATCCACCATCATCTGGTCCATGCAGATTCTGCCCAGAATGGGGGCCTTTTTCCCCCGGATCAGCACATAGAACCGACCGGAAAGGCTTCGGCGGTATCCGTCAGCATAGCCCACGGGCACGGTTGCCACCACGGTTTTGCGGGTGGTGACGAAGGTGCCGCCATAGCTGATTTCCCGACCGGGCTCCAAGGTTTTTACATGGGTCACTCGGCTGAGCCACTGGAGCGCAGGCTCCAAATGCAGCAGGGACTGACTGACCTCGGCACTAGGGTACATACCATAGGTGACAATGCCGGAACGGACCATATCATAATGGCTGGGGAAGTTCATAAGGCCTGCGGAGTTATCCAAATGCCGGATGGGGATTTCTACCCCCCGCTCCTTCAGCATCTTGTCAAAGGCGTCAAAGCGTCTGGCCTGCTCCCGGGAACGGGCCAGGTCCTGGCAGTCTGCCGTTGCAAAGTGGCTGAACAGGCCCTCTGCCTTGAGGCCGGGCAGGGCTGCAATCTTTGCGCACACATCCGCCGCCTCTTCATCGGCCTGGAAACCGATACGGCTCATGCCCGTATCCACGGCAAAGTGGAAGGGTGCAGTGATGCCCGCTTCCTGGGCCGCCTGAGACAGGGCCACAGCATCCTCATAGTGGAAAATTGCCGGGCGGATTCCCTCTCGGATTGCTGTCGGGAACGCATTGGGCGGGGTATGCCCCAGAATCAGGATGGGAGTTTTCAGGCCAGCCTGGCGAAGCTCTACGGCTTCCAGCATAGAACTGACACCAAAAAAGGCGCACTGGTCCTGAAGCAGCCGGGCAACCTGAACCGCACCGTGACCATAGGCATCCGCCTTAATCACAGCCATCACCGGGACCCCGGCTTTCTGCAGAACTGCATTGAAATTTCTCTGGATTACATCCAAATCGATCTTCACACGGGTGTTGTCATAATTCAAATAAAATCAACTCACTTGGATACAATTTCCCCTATTCTATCACGAACGCGCAAAAATGTAAACACAACCCCCTAAAAAACACCTTTTGAAATTCTTAAATTTTCTCTCATTTTTCGACCACTCCTTCCCTTTTCCTCTGTTTTCCATTGTGGGAAGCGGTAAAATCTGCTATACTGTCTGCAAAGGCCGCCGGGCCCCACCCGGGGATAGGAGGAAGCACCCATGCGGGACAATTATCAGATTCAGGCACAGCAGGCAAAGCGGTATTTTCTCAACTATGACCATCAGGCAATTATCGAAAAATGCCATCTTCGGGAGGATGAAGGGTTTTTATACACTTCGCTCTTCGGAATTCCCTACCGGGTCAGCCGCAAAACCGGGGATATTTCCTATCTGGATGGGGGCACCTGGATGGACGGAAACAGCCACGGCGAAGTCATGACCCTTTTGGACCTTCTCTGTGACAGCCGGGAGGACCGCCGCCCCAGCCATCAATGGAAGAATATGCAGTCATTCGGCCTTCAATTTCACCAAAATCTGGGAGAGCACAATCCTGTGGCCCTGGAATATCAGCAGGACCCGGAAGGTCTGCGCCGTGCCCTGGAAGCGCTGGGCGGTACGCCCATTCCCCAGGGAGATGTGGCCTACGCCATCCCGGTGTTTGAGGACCTCACCCTGGCCCTTCAATTCTGGCTGGGGGATGAGGAATTTCCGCCAAGTCTGCGCTACCTCTGGGACGAAAACGCCCTCATGTACTTAAAATACGAAACCATGTATTTTGCTGTGGATGTGCTCACAGAGAAGATCCGCAGACAGATGAAATCCTTTCGGTGATATAGACAGAGCTGCACGCCCTTTCCAGATTTCATCTGCGATTGGATACCAAAACGCCCCGGTGGGAACCAAAATTCCCACCGGGGCAAATTTTATCGATTCTTTTGGGATTACACCAGACGGCTGCCGGCCCGGACATAGTCAGGGAGCATCACCAGATGCAGCTCATCGCCCCGCTCGGCGCTGAGGAGCATACCGCAGGACAGCTGGCCCATCATCTTTCTGGGAGCCAGGTTGGTGACAGCAATCAGGGTCTTGCCCACCAGTTCCTCGGGCTTATAGTACTTTGCAACGCCGGAGAGAATCTGCCGGGGCTCCTTGGAGCCGTCGTCCAGGGTGAACTTCAGGAGCTTTTCGCTCTTCTTCACGTTCTCGCAGGCCAGGACCTTCACAACGGTCATTTCTACCTTCTCGAACTGGTCAAAGGCAATCTCAGGCAGAGGCTCGGGCAGAGGATCTTCCACCACCTCAGGTGCGGGCTTGTTCATCTCTTCCAGAGCAGCCAGCTCCTTCTCCATGTCGATTCTGGGGAAGAGGGCGGGACCTGCAACAGTAGCAGCCTCTGCACTCAGGGTGCCGAACTGGTTGAGGGTATCCCAGCTCAGGTCAGCGCCGCCCAGACGCTTTGCGATTTCCGCAGCGGTGTCAGGCATAAAGGGAGTGAGCAGACCTGCGCAGATACGAACGGTCTCCAGCAGGTTGTAGAGAACTCTTGCCAGGCGGGGCTTCTGCTCCTCGGACTTTGCCAGCACCCAGGGTGCGTTCTCGTCGATATACTTGTTGGCACGGGAGATGACCTTGAAGATCTCAGCCAGAGCATTCTGGAAGGCAAACTTCTCCATCTGCTCCTCGTACTTATCCCGCAGGCCGGAAGCCATCGCCAGCAGCTCAGCGTCCTTCTCTTCGTCTGCCTGCTGCTGGGCGGGCAGATGCTCACCGAAGTACTTCTGAGCCATTGCAACGGTCCGGGAAACCAGGTTGCCCAGGTCATTTGCCAGATCCACATTGATGGTGTTAATCAGCAGCTCATTGGAGAAGTTGCCGTCGGAGCCGAAGGGGAAGGAACGCAGCAGGAAGAACCGCAGAGCATCCACGCCGAACCGCTCAGCCAGGATGTAGGGATCCACCACGTTGCCCTTGGACTTACTCATCTTGCCGCCGTCCAGCAGCAGCCAGCCGTGACCGTAGACCTTCTTAGGCAGGGGCAGGTCCAGGCTCATGAGCATTGCGGGCCAGATAATGGAGTGGAACCGGACGATCTCCTTGCCCACGAAGTGGACATCGGCAGGCCAGAACTCCTCCAGATCATGGTACTTGTCGTTCTGGAAGCCCAGAGCGGTCATGTAGTTAAAGAGGGCATCGATCCAGACATAGACCACGTGGCCCGGGTCAAAGTCCACAGGCACGCCCCAGCTGAAGCTGGTACGGGAGACACACAGATCCTCCAGGCCCGGCTTAATGAAGTTGTTCACCATCTCGTTGACGCGGGATCTGGGCTCCAGGTAATCGGTGTTCTCCAGCAGGTCCTGAATCCGGTCAGCGTACTTGGACAGGCGGAAGAAGTATGCCTCCTCCTCTGCGTCCTGGACTTCCCGGCCGCAGTCGGGGCACTTGCCGTCCACCAGCTGGCTCTCGGTCCAGAAGGACTCGCAGGGCTTGCAGTACTTGCCCTTATAGGTTCCCTTGTAGATGTCTCCATTCTCGTACATCTTCTTGAAGATCTTCTGAATGGCTTCCACATGGTAGTCATCGGTGGTGCGGATGAAGCGGTCATAGGAGATGTTCATGAGCTTCCACAGATCCAGAACGCCGCCCTCGCCGGTGACGATGTTGTCAACGAACTGCTTGGGGGTGATTCCGGCCTCCTTGGCCTTGTCCTCGATCTTCTGACCGTGCTCGTCCGTTCCGGTGAGGAACTTTACGTTGTAGCCCTGCATCCGCTTGTACCGGGCCATTGCATCGGTTGCAACGGTGCAGTAGGTGTGTCCGATATGGAGCTTTGCGGACGGGTAGTAAATGGGGGTGGTAATATAGAAATTACCCTTGCATTTTTCGCACATTGGCTGATCCTCCTAAAATGAAAAATCGCCCCTGATTTCTCAAGGGCGACAAAAATTGACGCGGTACCACCTTGTTTCGCAGGGCAAGCCCTGCCTCAAGACGCAATAACGGGCGCACCCGGGAGATGCCTGCTAATCGACACCCCAGCTCCAAGGCCATGTTCCGCCGCTTCTTTCCTGCCCATTTCCACCAAACAGGGCTCTCTGTAGGCTTTCCCCGGCGTACTCTTCTCTTCTCAGCTTTTCTTTCGGTTATAGGTGTCATTATAGCCCGAAACAGCGCATTTTGTCAATCCTTTTTTGTTAGGAGCATGGCGCAGGCCACGGCGCTGATTCCCCCCGCCAGCTTGCCGGCGATCATGGCAGGCAGGATTGCCGGGGCAAACCCCGCCGCAAAGCCCAGATGGTCGCCAAAGACAAAGGCCGCAGACACCGCAAAGGCGATGTTTACCACCTTTCCCCTGGGGTTCATGTCCTTCACCAGGCCAAAGGCCGCGATGGAGTTCGCCAGGCTGGCAATCAGTCCCGCTGCCGCTGCATCATTGATGCCCAGCAGCAGCCCCGCCGCCAGCAGAGGCTTTTTCAGCAGCTTTGTGAGCAGGGCTACCAGCGGGAACGCCCCTGCCAGCACCACCGCAATGGCACCAACGGTCTGGATACCCTCGCCAATGGGAGCCATCCCAGGCAGAAGGGTAATCCCGGTGAGACTGTCAAAAATTCCCACCGCCAGGCCTACAGTCGCCAGGGCCACGACGAACTTTCCAAAGGCGGTAAAGCCCCGGATCATGGCAGCTTCGGCTTTCCAAAGGCCCAGGGCAATGAGGGCCGCAAAAATGGCAATGGGAATCAGGTTCCGCAGCACCATTTCCACCGGGAAGCCCGCCACCAGGCCGCCCACCAGCACCCCCACGGGAATGGTCACAATGCCGCAGAGGACACCTTTTGCAAGGGCCGGGCGGTCCTCCGGCTCCAAAATGCCCAGAGCCACGGGAATGGTGAATACCAGGGTGGCCCCCAGCATAGACCCGGTGATCACCCCGCCCAGTGCGGCGGCCTGGGGGTCCGAGGTGAGCTGCTTTGCCAAGGGGCCGCCGCCCATATCACAGGCCAGGATGGACCCTGCAAACATCGCGGGGTCCGCGCCAAAAACGCCAAAGATAGGAACAATCACCGGCTTTAGCACCGCCGCCAGCACCGGTGCCAGGGTGACAATTCCCGCCATTGCCAGGGTCAGAGGACCCATGGCCTGGATTCCGGCCTCAAACTCCTTGCCAAGGCCAAATCGGTTATCCAGAATCCGGTCCATCGCCCCCAGCACCGCAAAGATGCCAAGGACCCAGAAGAGAATCTTATCCATGGTCCTTCCCCTGGTCCAGGATGGCAACCACCGCAGCATCCACCGGGGCATCCATGCAATATCGGGCTGCCGTGGTCCCGGTGGCAAGCAGCACCCGGTCTCCGGGGCCTGCCCCTACCTGGTCCGCCGCCACAATCTGGGTTCCGTCGGCCTCCACCACCAGGAAGGTCTGTCCCTGTAAGCACTGGGCTTTCCGGGTGGCCCATACCGAGCCTGTTACATTTCCGATCTTCAATCCGATCCCTCCAAAATTTCCTTCGCCAGGGGCGTCAGCATGGCCCCGGGGCTGGGGCGCTGCCCCCGCAGTTTCATGTTCTTGGCCTCCTGGGCCGTAATCAGCCGCCGCTGTGCCCCGTCCGTAAAGAGGACCCCCCAGTTTTTCAGCTCCCGCTGGGCAGAAGCCAGGCTTGCCGCAAGCGCCCGATTCTTGGGAGCCTGGGGAAGCCCCGGGGTATAAAGATAAACCTGTTTTCCCTGGGCCAGTGCGTCCAGCACCTCTTCTTCCGAAAACCGAAGCAGCTGGCAGAGGGTCAGCGAACCCATCACCACTACCTCGTAGGGCGGCTCCCGGACATAGGAAAACCCCAGCGGAATCCCCGGCTCATTGCCGATGAGCAGAGCCCGGGTCATGGGAGAATCCTCCCGAAGTCCCCATTTCGGAAGCCGCAGGCGTTGGCTTCGTCAAAGTCCAGGTGGGCATAGGGGGCAAAGTCCGCCGACACCCGGACCACCACATCTTCCCAGATGACGGGCCGCCGGGTCAGGGTTTTGAGCTTCACCACCTGCCGGTCCCGGACGGAAAACCGCCGGGCCGAATCCGGGTCCAGGTGGATGTGCCGCTGGGCCACAATCACCCCATCATCCAAAGCCACCCGTCCCATAGGGCCCTCCAGGGTAATCCCCGGGGTGTTTTTCACATCCCCAGACAGGCGGATGGGCGCATCGATTCCCAGCGTCCGCCCATCCGTGAGGGAAATCTCCACCTGGGCTTCCTTCCGTTCGGGGCCAAGTACCGCCACGTTGGAAAACTGCCCCTTCGGCCCCACGATGGTCACCCGCTCCTGGCTGAGAAACTGTCCTGGCTGAGACAGGGGACGTTTGGGGGTAAGGCCGTGTCCAAAAAGAATCTTTGCCTGCTGTGTTGTTAGGTGTACATGGCGGGCCGAGGCTTCCAGCTCCACAAAGAGCCGCCTGGCCACTGCCTCTGCCAGTGCATCCAGCTCCGGCATATCTGTCACTTCCTTTATCCCAGCCGCTCCAGAATTTTCTCCGTAAGCAGCTCCACCAGACGGTCGTCCACCGCCGGGGTCTTGTTTGTCTTATCGGTTCCCCAGGCGATTCTGCGGATGTTAATCAAATCCATGGGGGAAATATTGTTGGAAGAGCTGCTGCCGCCCACTGCGCCGCAGCCCAGGGTCAGCGCCGGGAACAGCTTGGTGGTGGCACCGATGCCGCCCAGAGCTGCCGGGGTGTTCACCAGGAACCGAGACACAGGAATTTGCAGTCCGAATTTCTCGATGACCCGCTGGTCCTTGGCATGGATGGCAAAGGTGTGTCCGCTGCCCTCCAGGGTCAGCACCTCAATGGCCCGCCGGAGCACTGCGTCTTCATCGTCCATCACATAAAGCGCCAGCACCGGGCACAGCTTTTCCATGGAATAGGGATGGGTGGGCCCTGCCTCTTCTTCCCGGGCCACCAGCACATGGGTGTCATGAGGCACAGAGAATCCTGCCTTCTCCGCAAGATAGGCTGCGCTCTTTCCCACGATTTCGGGATTCAGGGCCCCGGAAGGCCGGAACAGCAGCTTTCCCAGCTGCTCCGCCTGAGCTTTCTCCATAAAGTAGAAGCCCTGCCGCCGCCCCTCTTCCAGAAGGGCTTTTTCCATATTCCGCTCCACCACGATGCTCTGCTCCGAAGCACAGACCGTGCCATTGTCAAAGGTCTTGGAGCGAAGGATGCAGGAAAGGGCCTCTTTGAGATCCGCCGAGTGGTGGATATAAGCAGGGCCGTTGCCTGCGCCCACACCGATGGCAGGCTTTCCCGAGGTATAGGCGGCGTGTACCATCGCCGGGCCGCCGGTAGCAAGAATCAGCTTCACCTGGGGCGCAGCCATCAGCTCCTGACAGCCAGCCATAGAAGGGATGCTCAGGCATCCCACCGCACCTCTGGGTGCTCCCGCAGCACAAGCCGCTTCCGCCACAATCTCCGCCGCCCGGTGGGTGCAGGCGATGGCCTTGGGATGCGGGGAAAAGACGATGGTGTTGCCCGCTTTCAGGGCAATCAACGCCTTATAGCACACTGTAGACGTGGGGTTGGTACTGGGGACAATGCCGGCAATCACACCCACACTGACGCCCACTTCCCAGACATCCGGCTCTTTTTTGAGAATGCCCACGGTTTTCATTCCTCGGATGGCCTCTGCCACCCGCTCCGATGCAAACCGATTCTTTTCGGTTTTGCTCTCTGTATTGCCAAAGCCCGTCTCCTGCACTGCCATCTTGGCAAGGCTCTCCGCCTCTCTGGAAAAGGCCTGAGCCACTGCTTCAACAATGGCATCCAGCTGCGCCTGGGACATTCGGGTCAGCTGTTTCTGGGCCGTTTCCGCCGCGGCTGCCAGCTGTCTTGCCTCCTGCCGGGCCTTCAAATCCTGATCAAACTCCAATGTGGTCCCTCCTTAGAATAGGAGACTGGAACCGTCTCCCGCTTTTTTCGTCAGCTTTCCGTCCTCCCAGAAGCCCATTTTCTCCAGCCACTTCTGGAACTCGGGAATGGCGGTTTTCCCGGTGATCTGCCGCAAAGCCGCTGTCTCCCGGAACCCGGTAGTCTGATAGTTCAGCATAATGTCATCCCCGTGGGGAATACCCATAAAGTAATTGCACCCTGCCAGGGTCAGAAGTCCCGCCAGATTTTCAATATCGTTCTGGTCTGCCTTCATGTGGTTGGTATAGCAGCAGTCACAGCCCATAGGAACTCCGGTGAGCTTCCCCATGAAATGGTCCTCCAGCCCCGCCCGGGTGACCTGCCGGGCATCATAGAGATACTCAGGGCCGATGAAGCCCACCACGGTATTCACCAGGAAGGGCTTGTACCGCTTGGCAAAGCCATAGCACCGGGCCTCCATGGTCACCTGGTCCGTGTCATGGTGGGCATTGGAAGAAAGCTCTGAGCCCTGGCCTGTCTCAAAATACATCACGTTGGGGCCCTCGCAGGTGCCCTCCCGCAGAAGCAGCTGCCGGGCCTCCTCCAGCGTCTCCCCGGAAAAGCCAAAGGCCTCGTTGCCCTTCTGGCTTCCGGCGATGGACTGGAAAATCAGGTCGCAGGGTGCCCCGGCCCGGACTGCCTTTATCTGGGCCGTCACATGGGCAAGGACGCAAATCTGGGTTGGAATCTCCCAATGCTCCTTGATTTCCTGGAATCTGCGCAGAATCTTCCCCACCTGCTCCGGGCTGTCCGTCACCGGGTTCAGGCCAATCACCGCATCTCCCGCGCCGAAGCTCAGGCCCTCCAAGGTGGACGCCGTAATGCCGTCGGGATCGTCGGTGGTGTGGTTGGGCTGCAATCGGCAGCTGAGGGTTCCGGGCAGGCCGATGGTGGTATTACAGTGGGCCGTCACCGGGATTTTCTGGGCGGCGTAAATGAGGTCCAGATTGCTCATGAGCTTGCATACCGCCGCCACCATCTCCGCAGTCAGGCCCCGGCTGAGCTTTCGAATCATATCTGCCGTGGTGGTCTCCGCAAGGATCCACTCCCGCAGCTCTGCCACCGTCCATCCCCGAATCCGGCGGTACACCGCCTCATTCACATCGTCCTGGATGATCCGGGTCACCTCATCGGCTTCATAGGGCACCGCCGGGTTCTCCCGCAGCTCCCCCAGGGTCACCGCCGACAGCACCACCTTCGCCGCTACCCGCTCCTTGGCGTTTTCCGCCGCCAGACCCGCCAGCTGATCCCCGGTCTTTTCCTCGTTGGCCTTTGCCATGACCTCTTTCAGGTCCCGGAACAGATATGTTTTCCCCAAAAGGGTGGTTTTCAGCTTCATAACTTTCCTGCTTTCCTCTCGATCATCAGAATATAGAGCATACTGCTCATGCGGTTCAGGGCCCTGAGGAGATCCGGCCGGGTGGGATTTCCCTCCCGGTCGGAAAAGGCCGTCACCGCCCCCAGCTCTGCCTCTCTGGCGGCACACCGTGCCAGATTCAGCTGCAAAATCTCCGGGCCGTCGGAAGCCTCCGGCATAAAATGGGCAATCCCATAGTACTCCTGGGGGAAGTGGCTGATATGCCGAATCTCCTCCTCAGTATGGCCCCAGAGCTTTTTCTCTGGCACCGGCTTTTCCAGCACATCGCAGGCCATCAGCTCCCGGGAGAAATCCAAAATCTCCTGAAGCTTCCCTGCCTGCTCCGGGCAAACCTGCTGGGCCATCAGCAGCCGGGCCTGAAAGGTATCCAGCTTCCCCCGAAAGAGAATCCGGGGGTGGTCCTTTCGCACCAGCACATCCCCATTGAGGTGGGTCATGTGCTCCGGCTTCTCCTCGGTGTATCCCCCGGTGAGAAGGGCCCATCGCTCCTGCTTCGCCTCCCGGCCCGGGAGGATTTCAATTCGCTCCCGGGCCAGAAAGTCCCTGGCCCCGCTGGTCAGCTGGTCTCCCTTTCCCAGGAAGAACACCCGCTTGCCCTGACGGTTTCGCAGATTCTCCCGGACCGTCTCTTCGGTGTAGAGCATCCTTACTTACCGGAGCCGGGTGCTGTGCTGGAACGGCCCTTGGGGAGAATGGCGTCCACCTCCATGTGGGGACGGGCAATGACGTGAACCGAAATCAGCTCCCCAACCTTTTCCGCAGCCGCGGCACCGGCATCGGTGGCAGCCTTCACAGCGCCCACGTCGCCCCGGACCATCACGGTGACCAGGCCGCCGCCCACCTGCTCCTTGCCCACCAGCTGCACGTTGGCGGACTTCACCATGGCGTCTGCTGCCTCAATAGCGCCCACAAGGCCCTTTGTTTCGATCATACCAAGAGAATTTGTATCCATACTGTTAGATCCTTTCCATTATTTGGGCCTTACGGCCACTTCCTCCACCGCCTGAGAAAATGCAGCACAGGCTGCATCGCAGGCAGATTGAGTCCCGCTGAGTAGTCCCCCGCCGAAGTTCGTCTGGGTGGGCGGGGCATACAGCTTTTGAAGCTGCACATCCGCCGCCTTGAGGGCGGCATCCAGAGCATACATGGCTTCCAGAGGCGGGGCAATGAGATAGGCAATGGCCGTCCCCGGCTGTACCCCTGCCTCCTTCGCCAAAAAGCTCCCCACACTGCTCACCGTGTAGGCGAGGCAGGGAACCCCGTGAAGGTCCTGAAAGCCCAAGCGTCCCAGCATACTGAGGGCCGCTTCCATACCGCTTCGCACCGCCCCGGGGGTTTTCCCCGCCAGAATCCCAATGACCTCTCCGGCATTGGGGGTGGAAGCATTTCCCGCCCCGGCGTAAAAGCTGCTGCCGTAGGCTACCTGCACATCGGCGGCCTTGGTAGCGGCATCCAGAGCAATATAGGTGGCATCATCGCAGTCCGTGGTGAGCATCCCCAGGGCGGGATAGCCCGCCGGAGCGCCCAGTGCCCGGCACAGGGACGGGGCTGCATTTGCCAGATACCGAAGGGCCAATACCTGGGTCACAGCGCCGCCTCCCGGTGGAGGCCCACGCCGGAGACCTTCTTTTGCAGAATGGTCTCAATCAGCCCCGCAATGTGGGCACCGGCCTCCACCGCCGGCGTGCCCTGGGCATGGATGTTGCTCACCACAGTGCGGCTGGACTCGGACACCCCGGTGTGGGGGCGGTAGGTGATATAGGCGGACATACTCTTATCCGTCACCAGGCCGGGCCGCTCCCCTACCAGCATACACACCAGCTCGCACCCGGTAATATCTCCGATGGCATCCCCGGCACCCACCCGGCAGTACCGCACAAAGATGGGATTGCCGCTGTCAATGCCCCGGAGCTTGAGGCCGTCCTGAATGGCTTTGCAGCAGTCCATGGCGTTTTCCGTAATGGCTGCGGAGCTGAGACCGTCTCCAATGACAATCTGAACCTTGGGGGTTCCGGGGATGGCGGAACGGATTTCCTGGGCGGCTTTTTCATCAAAGCCCCTGCCCAAATCCGGGCGGGTGAGATACTGTTCCTTGTCCCGGCACTTGGTTTTGACCTCTTTCATGCCGTTTTTCTCAGCGAAGTCCTGGCTCACCTGGGAAAACACCGCATCCTGGGCCGCCGCATGGTCCGCCCGGAACCGCAGCATGGTGAGGGTTTTATAGCGGGGGCCGGCTCTGCCGCATCCCAGCCGGGCCGGGGTCCGCTCCTTGAGCCGCCGGAACCCCTGGGGGTCTGCGGCATTCTCCACCAGATACAGCTTGCGAAGGTCCAGCTGCGTCACATCCGGGACAAAATCTCCGTCCTGATACCCGGTATCCTTCTGCTCCGGCATCGGCGCTTTGGGACGATAGCCGCCGCCCTTCACCTCCGGCTCCTTCCTGCCCGGTTCTTTCTGTTCCGGCTCATTGAGGGAGCCCAGTATTTCCGCCACCAGGGCGGTCAGTTCCTGTTTATTCATGCCTTTCTCCCATCTCCTAAAATCAGGGTTTTTACCACCACCGGGATGGCAGGCCCCACAGGTGCCCCCACATCCAGATAACATTCTTCCCCAAGCTTCACCCGGTCAATACAGAGAATTGGCGCAGAGGGGCCCAGACGCAGTGCCAGGGCCTGTCCCAGAGCCTTCCCCATGTCCTGCTGCAAGCAAATGAGGACGGGCCCCTTCCCCACCGCCCGGGCAATGGTTTCCGCCAGATCCCGAATCTGTCCATAGCGCATGGGGCCCAAGTCCGGCAGGGACAGCACCGCTGTCCCCTCCTGCCGGGAGAGCACCTCGGAGAAGTCCCCGGGAATGTTCCGAACCACCGCCGCCGGGATATTTTTCAGGGGGAAGTGGATATTCTGATAGAACACCGTGCTGCCGGACAGCTGGGTGCTGTGGCTCCCGGCCCCAATCACCGTGGCCCGAATGGTCTCCCGGCCCAGCATATATTCCCCCCGGCACAGCAGACTTTCCCGGATGGCCTGCCCCAGCAGGGGGCCAAGGTCTCCGAAGGCCGTCCAGGGCAGAGCGTTTTCCACGCAGTCCGCCACACCGCCGGACAGGGAAATCACAGGTCTACGGGTCAGAAGCTCCGGATTCAGCAGCTTTCCTTCCCGGGTAATCATGGCTTCCAGGGAAGCATCCGGCTCCCGCAGGCCCGCCGCCATTTCCAGCACCTGAGTGAGGGTGACTGCCAGCGCCTGCCCCGCTTCCCGGGTCAGCACCTGGCCCACCTTCCCGGAAAACAGATGCCCCAGCGCCGGAGAAATCCAGGTAATCACCCCATGTTCATCAAATCGAATCAGCCGCCCGCCCACATTGATACAGCCTGTATCCAAAATCTCTCCGTCTCGGATCAAAGCCATATTGCTGGTGCCTCCACCGATGTCCATATGGAGCACGGTTTTCCCCGTTTTCCGGGAGTATTCCACCGCCCCGGAGCCTTTCGCCGCCAGGCGGCTTTCCAAATCCGGCCCGGCGGTGGCAACCACAAAGTCCCCCGCCAAATCCGACAGGGCATCCAGCACCGCTCGGGCGTTTTCTTTTCGGCTGGTCTCCCCGGTGATAATCACTGCCCCGGTCTGAATCCTGTCTCGGGTAATGCCCGCTTGGCGGTATTCTGCTTCCACAATCCGCCGAACCCCTTCCCCGTCGATATGGCTTTCATCCAGCAAGGGCGTAACGTGCACCGGGCTTTTGTAGAGAATCTGCCGGTCTGTGATCTCCAGCTCCGGCACCGTAAACCCCGAGGCCCGGTTTTCGAGACTCAGTTCCGACAGGACCATCTGGGTAGAGGTGGTGCCCACATCCAGGCCCACACTGCGGATTCGGCTAGACACGGCCTGTCACCTCTTCCAGAATCCGCCGGACCTGGAACCCCTCTACCGGCAGAGGATTGCTGTCACAGCAGGGGTCCTTGAGGGTTGCCTCCACGATTTCCTGGGAGCGGTTCCAAACCTCTCTGGGGTCCACCCCCGCTTCCAGCAGGGTCTGGGGAAGTCCCAGCTCCCGGCGCAGACGAATCAGGCCGTTTCTGAGGTTTCGCACACCGATGGTGTCGGCGCTGCCCCCCAGGCCTGCGGCCCGGGCCAGCTCCGCGTACTTGTGCCCCACCCCATGGGCGTTGTTCTCAATCACCGCCGGAAGGAGAATGGCATTGAGCCGTCCGTGGGGCACATGGAACATTCCCCCCAAGCTGTGGGACATGGCATGACACAGCCCCAGCCCCGCCTGGGTAAAGGCCATTCCCGCCATGGTGGATGCCATGTGAACCCGCAAGCGAACCTCTGTCCTTCCTGCATAGGAGGCCGGAAGTGCCCCAAAGGCACTGCGAAAGGCCTCCTTGGCATAGAGGTCTGAGATGGTCCCGGCGTTTCTTGCCACATAGGCCTCCACCGCATGGGCCAGCACGTCAAAGCCGGAATCCGCAATGAGGGACTTGGGCAGCGCCTGCAAGAAGTCGCTGTCCAGAATGGCAATATCCGGCTGCAAGGACTTATCCACCAAAGGATGCTTCACATGGTTGTGTGTGAGAATGGCAAAATCCGTCACCTCGGACCCGGAGCCGGAAGTGGTGGGAATCGCCGCCAAACGCACCTTGGTTTTTGCGAAAAAAGAAATTGCCTTGGCGCAGTCCATGGCACTGCCGCCGCCCAGAGCAACCAGCAGGTCCGGGTTGAATTTCTGGAACCGAACCGTACCCTCTGCCGCCAGTTCCACCGAGGGGTCCGGTGTCACCTGGTCAAAAATTTCCGTCTGTCCGGCCTTTACCGTATCCGCCACCTTCTGGGCCATGCCGTTTTTCGCAAAATAGGGGTCCGTCACCAGAAACAGCCGTTCTGCCCCCAGCGTGCCCAGGTACTCTAAGGCCCCGGCCCCGGATAGAATCATGGTCTTTAGGGAGAACTTCTCCATATATCCACCGCCTTTTCAGTGGGTAGTATTTCCCGGTTCTCCAGATTCATGTATGAATTTCGGAATATTTTTCCCAATTACCTCCCGGGATTTTTACAAAAAAGGGATAGGAAAAACAGAACATTTGTGTTATTATAAAGGGCGAGGTGAATTTCATGGAAGAAAAGCAGACAAACGAAACGCCCCAGGAGCCGGGCTATACCCCCAGACCTGCCTGGCAGCTCTGGGCCGCCCGTATCGGCCTGGTGCTGTTCATCTGCCTGGTGATTTTACAGGTCATCCAGATGTACCGGGGGTTCCGATAATGCGGATTCTGGGCATCGACCCCGGATATGGGATTACAGGCTTCGGCCTCATCGAGGGCCAGCGGGGGCAGTTTCAACTGCTCCGCTGCGGCGCCATTACCACGCCCCCGAACTCCGAGTTTACCGGGCGGCTGGTGATGATCTACAACGATATGCAGGAGCTTCTGGCGCTGGCAAAGCCCGATGCCGTGGCAATCGAAGAGCTGTTCTTCGGGCACAACGTCACCACCGGCATCAATGTGGCCCAGGCCCGCGGTGTAATCCTGCTGGCAATCCGCCAGGCCGGGGTCCCGATTTTTGAATATAAGCCCATGCAGGTAAAACAGGCTGTTGTGGGCTACGGAAATGCCACCAAGAGCCAGGTGATGGACATGACCAAGCGGATTCTCCGCCTGGAAGCCGTGCCCAAGCCTGACGACGCTGCCGACGCAGTGGCTATCGCCCTGTGTCACGCCCGGTCCAGCACCTCACTGCTGGCCCGGATTCAACAACCCTAAGGAGGTTTTCCATGCTATACTACGTTTCCGGCAAGGTTGCCGTCCTGGAACCGGGACTTGCCGTTATCGACTGCGGCGGTGTGGGCTACGGATGCCGGATCACCGCCTATACTGCCGGTCAGCTGAAATTAAATCAGGAGGCCCGGCTCTATATCACCGAATCCATCCGGGAGGACGCTTACGATCTCTATGGCTTCCAGAGCCGGGAGGAGCAGCACTGCTATGAGCTTTTAACCTCCGTGAACGGTGTAGGCCCCAAGGCCGCCATGTCCATTCTCTCCGCCGGCGGCCCCCAGAACTTCGCCCTGGCGGTGATGACCGGGGACGAAAAGATGCTCACCGCCGCCCCGGGCATCGGCAAGAAAACCGCACAGCGAATCATCCTGGAATTAAAGGACAAGCTGGGCGGCGATGCCATGGAGCTGGACTTCTCCACCGGCCCCGCCGTGGTTCCTGCCCAGTCCGGCGGAAACCTGGCCCTTGCCCAGGCCGCACTACAGGAGCTGGGCTATTCCTCCGGGGAGATCGGTGCCGCCCTCAAGGGGGCGGACCCCAATGCCTCCACCGAGGACCTGGTACGCCATGCCCTCCGGGCCATGGTCATGCGATGACACGAAACCACATCATCTAGGAGGCCGCTATGAGCTTAGAATTTTCTCAGGAGCTGGATACCACCCCGATTATCTCCCCCACCTTCGCCCCTCAGGACGCCGGGGAAATCGGTCTGCGCCCCAAGCTTCTTACCGACTATACGGGACAGGAAAAGGCCAAAGGGAACCTGTCCATTTACATTGAGGCCGCCCGCCGGAGAAATGAACCGCTGGACCACACCCTGCTCTACGGCCCTCCCGGCCTGGGCAAAACCACCCTGGCCGGCGTCATTGCCAACGAGATGGGCGTGAACATCCGGGTCACTTCCGGCCCCGCCATTGAAAAACCCGGCGACCTGGCAGCCCTGCTCACCAATCTGAACCCGGGCGACATTCTCTTCATCGACGAGATCCACCGTCTCAACCGGGTGGTTGAAGAGATTCTCTATCCCGCCATGGAGGACTTTGCCATCGATATCATTGTGGGCAAGGGTCCCAGCGCAAACTCCATCCGTCTGGACTTGCCCAAGTTCACTCTGGTAGGTGCTACCACCCGAGCGGGCCAGCTGTCTGCTCCTCTGCGGGACCGGTTCGGCGTATCCCTGCGTCTGGAGCTGTACACCCCCCAGGAGCTTGCCCGGATTGTCACCCGCTCCGCCGCCATTCTGGGAATGGATATTGAGCCGGAGGGTGCTATGGAGATTGCCTCCCGCAGCCGGGGCACACCCCGAATTGCCAACCGTTTTCTCCGCCGGGTCCGGGATTTTGCCCAGGTCATGGGCGACGGGGTCATCACCAAGGAAGCCGCAGACCTGGCCCTCCAGCGTCTGGAAGTAGACCACCTGGGTCTTGACAACATCGACCGCCGGATGCTCACCGCCATCATTCAGAACTACGGCGGCGGCCCTGTGGGTCTGGAAACCCTGGCTGCCACCATCGGTGAAGAGGCCATTACGCTGGAGGATGTTTACGAGCCCTATCTCATGCAGCTGGGCTTTCTCACCCGCACCCCCCGGGGCCGATGCGTCACTCCCCTGGCCTATGAGCACCTGCACATCCCCTGCAATGGGCAAACTCAATTTTCCATCTAAAAAAAGTTTCCTGACAGCAATAAAAATGTTAAATATTTATGTCATAGACCATTGACATTCTCATTTGCTTCCTGTATAATCCGACTAGTGGCGGTTTTCCCGTCAAAGATTAATCAGACCCTGCGTTATAGACCAAATGCTGGTATTCTTTCACGGGGCTAGAAAAACCGAAGAGAGGTATTTCCTATGTACGAAGACAAGACTTTAGTTTGCAAAGAGTGTGGCAAGGAGTTCGTGTTCACCGCTGGTGAGCAGGAGTTCTACGCAGAGCGCGGCTTCCAGAACGAGCCCCAGCGCTGCAAGGCTTGCCGTGATGCTCGCAAGAACAACGCCCGTGGCCCCCGTGAGTTCTTCACCGCTACCTGCGCTCGTTGCGGCGGCGAGGCAAGAGTTCCCTTCCAGCCCAAGTCCGACCGTCCCGTGTTCTGCAGCGAGTGCTTCGCTCAGATGCGTGCCGACAAGGAGTAATTCCTAAAACAAATACCGGGAGAGGCAATCGCCTCCCCCGGTTTCTTTTTTGCAGGCGGCAAGATGCCGCCTGCTTTTTCTATGCAGAACCGATTTTACAGTTTTTTCACCATGGTAAACACTTTGTGCATCGTCCCGTCTTTTAACCGGATCGCATCGGGATGCTCTGCCACCTGGACAAATCCCATTTTCCTATACAGAGCACTGGCCCGTTCATTTTCTTCCATGTACTCCAGCTCTAATTGCAGAATTCCCTTTTCCTTTGCAACAGCAATCATCTCCGACAACAGAGCTGTCCCAATCCCCATCCCCCAATACGCTTGGAGAAGTCCAATCGCTACCTCTGCACGGTGTTTTGTTTTCAATCCCGATTGAAACATAAGCGTTCCGTTTCCGGCAATTGTTCCGTCCACGGTGCAGACAATCATCAGTGTGTACGGAGACCCACTGACGCTTTCCAGGAACTTCGCCTCGGATTCCTCTGTCTGCGTATATTCCTCAGGATACCGCATCAAAAAGTCCGTTTCGGAAGCACTGGTTTTTAGAAATACATTCATTTCTTTTGCATCAGAGGGCAGCGGACTTCTGAAAACTGCCTGTCGTCCGTTTTTCAAAAGGATATTCTTAGTTGTGTACAGCATTGACATTTTCCTTTCACTTCTGCATTGGGATGGCAGGATTCTCCACTTTTCAGGGCAAATCCCACAAGCTCAGCTGATTGGATGTTTCTTTTTCTTCAAACGCCTGCAAATAGTCAAAAACCTGCTCATACTGATACAGGATGCCATGCTCCCGGCATTTCTCGGAAAGCAGATTCATGAGGGTCTTGTGATTGGGGCTGTCCAGAATATACTGGTTTCCGTAAGTGCGGATGTACTTTTCTTTCAGTCCGGGAAACAAACGGTCCAGCTGGGCATAGAAGTATTCCCGGTTGCCTTCCCGAAGTGTCATTCCCATACCGATACAGGCCACGCCGCGGACCTGGGCTTCGATGCACATATCTAAAATGCCGGAAATATTCTCCTGCGTATCATTGAGAAAGGGCAGCACCGGAGCCAGCCACACCACCGTTGGGATTCCGGCATCCCGCATTTGTTTGAGCACCTCAAAACGCTCTTGCGT
Source organism: Oscillospiraceae bacterium (assembly GCA_020025615.1). Classification (GTDB taxonomy): domain Bacteria; phylum Bacillota; class Clostridia; order Oscillospirales; family Oscillospiraceae; genus Faecousia. The sequence goes on from JAHHRT010000009.1 coordinate 25,995, forward strand.
GGTGCTGACATTGGGCTCAATTTTCCTGCACAAAGCTTCATCACAGGTGGTCAGGGTCACTTGCACCACGCATTTGCTCTTTTCGTTGATTCTCTTCAAAAGGTCGATATCCCGCAGAATCCGGGCTGACTTTGTAATGACAGCAACACCAAAGCCATACTGCTCGATCAGGGACAGGGCCTTTCGCATATAGCCCAGCTCCATTTCCAGGGGAATATAGGGGTCTGTCATGTAGCCGGTACCGATCATACACTTTTTCCGCTTGTGCTTCAGGGCATTCTCCAGCAGCTGGATGGCATTTTCCTTTACTTCGATATCCTCAAAGCGATGGTCCATATGGTAGCATTTGCTCCGGGAGTCGCAGTAGATACATCCGTGGGAACAGCCCCGATACAGATTCATTCGGTTATCCGAGGATAGAATTCCTTTTGCGGTTACATAGTGCATAGAATCTCCATAATTTCTTTCTTTTTCGTTTCAAATATCGGAATTGAGCCATCAAAGCGAGTGCTCTCTGTGCCACTGGGCTTCCCGCTCCCGTTCCTCCAGAGAGGCCAGATAGCCCTCCAGATTTTTCTGGATTTTCCCAAGCTCCAGCGTTCCTACAATTTTTTCAGCAGGATGATCCATATGCTTCTGGCGGTGACCTACGGGATAGATGGTCTCAATGGTATTGGCTCCAATTCGCAGCCGCTGATTCTCAATCCAAATCTCGTTGGCAGCCGGATAAACCGCCGTCCGCCACGCATCCCAGGTGAGCAGTCCCTTCGCCAATGTTTTTTTCTCCTGGAACAGCTGATACCGAACGCCCTCCTCCGACGGCTCCAGGCGCAGCATTTTCGGTTCCTTCGGTCTTCCGTAGAGTTTATCAAGCAGACAGTCCAACAGCTTCGTTATGGTGAAGGCAGCAATCTTTCCAATCACCGCAGCCGCGCCCAGGACGATACAGCCCCAAAGTCCAAGGCTCTCATAAATATCGGATGAGTGTTTCAGCTTTCCCAGATAATACACGACTATAAAAATAATTGTGCCGAAATAAATGACTCCCAGCAAAATTCCCATCGGCATCATTACCTTCGACTTTTTCATTCCCCACTGGGCATAGCGGCTTCGCTCCTCTTCCGTAAACAGCACCGGCAGGTTGTAATATTCTGTCATACGTCCACTTCCTTTCACGCTTTCATCGTGGATAGCTCCCCCAGGAAGGAATGTACCGACCTGGGATTTTTTCAGCATATCACATTCCGGGGGACCTGGCAACCATTCCCTGAAAAAAATATCGGGAAGGACAGACCTTCCCGATATTTTAGAATTTTTCCCGAATCCGTTGGATTCCCGCTTCAGCGGCCTGCTCCGGGTCTTCTCCCAGAGCCTGGGCAAGCAGCTGATATTCCGTCATGTCTCCGTGATGGACCGCCCATGCCCCCGCATCGGTGCCAGGGGCCAGCAGGCCGCCCATTTCCGCAAAGGTGCGCACATTCTCCATGGCGCTTTTCAGGATCGCCCGGACAGCCTCTTCCGAGAACCGTCCCTTTCCCCGGAGATTTCCCACCGCAGAAAGGGTGGGCACCCACACAGTACCCATTTCCTCCATGGCGCACAGCACATCCCGATGGAGATAAGCACCGTGCTCCACGGAGTCCACCCCGGCTTCCGCCGCAGCCTCCACGGCCCGGCTGCCATTGGCATGGGCCATCACCGAAAAACCTTCCTCATGGGCAATATGAATCATCTCTCGAATCTCCTCGGGAGATAGGCCCTCCTCAGTCAGCACCCCGAAGCGGTCAAAATCCATAAGGCCGGAAATCATAACCTTGATAAAGTCGGCCCCCTGCTCCCGGTGCTGCTGCACCAGATGGGCATATTCCCGTAAATCGGAGAATGTCTCCCCGATAAAGCCGCCGTAATGGCCCTGCTTACACAGAGGGGCCAGCGGGGTCTTGTAGGTAATTCCGTATTCCGGAGCCAGGGCGCGCGCCGCTTTTCCTGCACCCCAGCGGTCTCCGCCGTCTCGAAGATAGGTAAAGCCCCGCTCCCGGTAGCGCTGTAAGATTCCCCGAATCCAGGTGGTGTCCGGGGCCGCACGGTGGCGGTCAATGGCTGTTTTCCAGTTGTCACCGTCTAAAATCATATGGATATGGCAGTCAATGGGCATATCCTCACTTCCCTTCCCGGACAGTATACCAAATTCCCCGCACCTTCGCAACCTGGGAAACATCCGCAGACACAGTTATTTCTTCGGCTGCGGCCTTCGCTCAGGGTTCCCCCCGGATATAGCAATCGGCAGTACCCGAAGAACTCGGATACTGCCGATGCTGTTTTCAGAATGGAACTTCCATTATTTCTTGCTGTAGAGCAGTCGAATGGAATTGAGGATGCAGATCATGGCAACGCCGGTATCTGCAAACACTGCCAGCCACATAGAGGCAAAGCCGCAAAGGCCCAGAATCATAACAATAAACTTGATGACCAGGGCAAAGGCCACATTCATCCATGCAATCTTTCCGGTTTTCGCCGCAATGGTGATGGCCTGGGGAATGGCCTCGGGGTCCGAAGTCATAAACACCACATCCGCCGCCTCAATGGCAGCATCTGCGCCGCTTCCCATGGCTGCACCCACATCGGCACCCGCCAGCACCGGCGCGTCGTTGATACCATCGCCCACGAACATCACAGCCCCCCGCTCCCGGCGGATCTGTTGGAGCTTTTCCAGCTTCTCATGGGGGAGCAGGCCCGCATACAGCTGATCGATTCCCGCCGCAGCTGCCACCGCCCGGGCCGCAGGCTCCCGGTCACCGGTGAGCATCACCGTATGGATGCCCCGGCGCTTCAGCCACTGCACGGCATCCGCCGCCGTGTCCTTGAGAATATCATCGATGATAATCTCGCCCCGGTAGCTGCCGTCTACTGCCACCAGCACTCTGGTGCCGTTCTGGCTGGTCTGGGGCCCCTGGATGCCATTTTCCACAAGCAGTGCCTCATTGCCGCAGAGGATTTCACTGCCATCCAGCTTGGCCCGCAGGCCCTTGCCGGAAATCTCCTCCAAAGACTGAGGTCTGCTCAAATTGAGGCCCTGCTCCTGAGCCGCCGCCACAATGCTCACCGCAATGGGGTGGGTGGACTGCTGCTCGCAGCTGGCACAGATTCGCAGCAGGTCCTGGTCACCCAGGATCTTCTGAACCTTGAACTCGCCCTTGGTAATGGTTCCGGTCTTATCCATTATCACGGCCTTTACCTTGCCCATGGCCTCCATGGAGGTGCCGCCCTTAAAGAGGATACCCCGCTTGCTGCCGGCACCGATGCCGGAGAAGAACGCCAGAGGCACACTGAGAACCAGGGCACAGGGGCAGCTCATAACCAGGAAGGTCAGTGCCGTGTAGACCCAGTAGCTCCAATTGCCTGTAAAAATAGGCGGGACCAGAGCCGTAAGCACTGCCACGATCACCACTGCCGGAGTGTAATACCGGGCAAAGCGGGTGATGAAGCGGTCGATCTTGGGCTTGCTGGCAGCGGCATTTTCCACGCTGTCCAGAATCCGCGTCACCATGGACTGGGACAGCTCCCGTTCTGCGCGAATGTGCAGCTGACCGGAGGTATTGACGCAGCCGGAGGTTACCATATCCCCGGGCTGTACATGGACCGGCACCGGCTCTCCTGTAATGGGGGCGGTATCTACACGGCTGTCACCGCTGACCACCACGCCGTCCAGAGGGATTCGGTCACCGGGACGGACCAGCAGCAGGTCGCCCACTCTGGCATCCCGGGCAGAAATCACACGGACCTCGTCACCTTCCACCAGGTTCACCACTTCAGGCCGGAGGTCCACGGCCTCCATGATCTGACCGCGGCTCCGAGCCACAGCCTTTTCTTCAAAATATTCGCCCACGCGGTAGAAAAGCATAACGCCAACTGCCTCGGGATAGTTGCCAGCCAGGAAAGCACCGATGGAAGCCACAGACATCAGGAAGTTTTCATCCATGACCCGGCCTCGCAGCAGGTTTTGCAGTGCCTTACGGACAACGCCGATTCCCAGCACCGCATAGGCCAGAATCCCGACCCCAAGGGTCAGCATGGGATGGTCGCTGTGCTCCAGCAGCAGCCCCACCACAAACAGCACCGCACCTATGAGAATGTCAAACTCAGCCTCGCCCAATCGGAACCACTTCCGCTTGGACTTTTCGGCTTCCTGGGCATGGTGCTCATGACCGCAATGACAGGAATATTCATGGTCATCGTGCCCATAGCGGTGGGATTCTGCCTGGTGGTG
>JAHHRT010000090.1 GCA_020025615.1 Oscillospiraceae bacterium
AACCAATGGGAAAAGGGACAAAAAAATCAGCGGGAACCAAAAGTTCCCGCTGATGAAAGGTTAGATTTCTTCCTGGCTGTCGGTTTCGGAAGGCTCGGTCTCAAAGCCGTCAAACAGAGAGGTGGCAGAAGTCTCTGACAGGGTCTTGCCCTCCATCAGGTCTGCAAACTGCTCTCCGGTCATGCTCTCATGCTCCAGAAGGTAATCCACAACTGCCTTGAGCTTGTCACCGTCGGCGGAGAGGATCTCCTTACACTGGGCATAGGCCTTGTCGATGAGCTTCTTCACTTCCTCGTCGATGGCACCCGCCACCTTCTCGGAGTAGCTCTTGGTGTTCTGGTAGTCTCTGCCGATGAACACCTCGCCGTCGTCCAGGTAGGACACAGTGCCCAGCCGCTCGCACATACCGTACCGGGCCACCATATCCTTAGCCAGCTTGGTCGCACGGTCAATGTCATTGGAAGCCCCCACGGAGATATCCCCTACAAACAGGTCTTCCGCCACACGACCGCCCAGCAGGCCCACGATCTGCTCATACATCTCGTTGCGGGTCATATTGGAGCTGTCATCCTTGGGAAGATACCAGGTAGCTCCCAGGCTGTTTCCTCTGGGCACAATGGAAATCTGGCGCACCGGGTCATGGGTGGGCAGACGGTACATGGCAACTGCATGACCTGCTTCATGAATGGCCGTGGTCTTGAGGTCCTTTCGGGTGTGAACACGGCTCTTCTTGGCAGGGCCAGCCACGATCTTCATCATGGCCTCGTTAAGGTCCTCCATGTTGAGCACAGGACGGTTATTCCGGGCTGCCAGAATGGCTGCCTCATTGAGAAGGTTGCTGAGGTCTGCGCCGGTAAAGCCGGAGGTAGCCCGAGCCACCTGCTTGAGGTCCACGGCGCCGTCCAGTCTCTTGCCCTTGGCATGGACTTTCAGAATCTCTTCCCGGCCCTTCACGTCAGGCGCACCCACGTGAATCTGGCGGTCAAAACGACCGGGGCGAAGCAGAGCGGGGTCCAGAATGTCCGGGCGGTTGGTCGCTGCCAGGACGATGACACCCTCGGTGCGTCCGAAGCCGTCCATCTCCACCAGCAGCTGATTGAGGGTCTGCTCCTTTTCGTCGTGACCGCCGCCCAGGCCGGAGCCGCGCTTACGGCCCACTGCGTCGATTTCATCAATGAAGATAATGGCAGGTGCCATTTTCTTTGCCTGCTCAAACAGGTCACGGACACGGCTTGCACCTACGCCCACATACATCTCCACAAAGTCAGAGCCGGAAATGGAAAGGAACTGCACATCCGCCTCTCCTGCCACTGCTCTTGCCAGCAGGGTTTTACCGGTACCGGGAGGGCCTACCAGCAGCAGGCCGTGGGGAATCCGGGCACCAATGTCGGTGTATTTTGCGGGACTGCGCAGAAAATCCACGATTTCCTGAAGCTCCTGCTTTTCCTCATCGGCACCGGCAACATCCGCAAAGGTCACTTTTTTACCGTCGGGAACCCCCAGCACCGTCCGTGCCTTGCCGAAGCTGTTCAGGGGGTTGTTATTGTTCATCCTGCCCATGAGCATTCCCCAAAGGAAAATCAGCGCAATGCCCACAAGCAGCAGGGGCATCACCAAATCATAGGGGGAAAATTGTCTCTCAGGCAAAAAGTCATAAGCTTCCAGAACGCCGGACTCCCGCTGGCTGTCGAGAAGATCCTTCATCTCCAGTCGGAAACCTTGGGGATTCGCAAGCTTTGAGGAAATGGTGGTCTTTCCGTTATAGGGTACGCGCAGCTCCAGGGTGATGGTATCATCCTTCACCACAAAGCGTTTCACCTGTTCCTCTTGAAACAGCTCTACCAGCTGGGAATAGGGTATGGTGTTGGCATTTCTGCTGAACATACCGGTAACCCAGGAGAAGAGCAGCACCAGAACCACCAGATAGAGGATCAGGGAGATGGTTCTACGATTCTTCAAATTGAGTTAACTCTCCTTACTTTTCATATGCTTCCGGCTTCAACACACCCACATAGGGCAGATTCCGGTAGTGTTCGTCAAAGTCCAGGCCATAGCCCACCACAAATGCGCTGGGAATGGTAAAGCCCACATAATCCGCCTGGAGGGTGATGCCGGGCTTGCGTCCGCTGGGCTTATCCAGCAGGGTGCAGATCTTGAGAGAAGCGGGTTCCTTGCTCATCAGGTGCTTGTAAGTAAAGTCCAGAGAATTGCCGGTGTCGTAAATATCCTCCAGAATCAGCACATGGCGGCCCTTGAGGTCCACAGACACATCCCGCTTCACATCCATCTTGCCAGTGGAACAGGTTCCTGCATAGGAGGAGATCCACATGAAGTCCATCTGGCAGGGCACCTTAATCTGACGAATCATGTCTGCGTAAAACACAACCACGCCCTTGAGAACGCCCACGATGACAGGGTCCTTGCCCTCATACTCTTTGGTGAGCTCCTCGCCCAGCTCCCGGATACGCTGCTGAATCTGCTCCTCTGTTAAAAGGATTTCCTGAATATCGTTTTCCATAACTTAGCCTCCGTAAAATTCGGTTTTTTATATATTCGGTTTTCAAATGGTTTCAAAACGAAGTTCCACTGCCGGCAGCGTTTCTGCCAGTCGGTCAAGATCTGCGCCAATCCCATAGACGCCCAGAATGCCTTGGTCGTCCCGGAGCACCGGAATCCGCATCCGCTGGGCCGCAGGGATTTTGTGGTCAATCATCCACTTTTTCAGACTTTTGGTGCCGCCGGAAAGGTGGATAGCATCTCCGGAACGGCGGGGCCCCACCAGGATTCTTCCCTTGGGAAGAACGGTGAAGCAGTCATATTTCTTTTTGGGCTCCTGGGCCGGTGTGCAGACCACACGCAGTCCCAGCTGGGGAAATTCCAAAATTCCGGGGCAGGTCAGCTCCTGTTCGGGAAGCGGTTCCTCTCCCCTCCGGACTTCCAGATGTTCATAGTTCCGCCCGATCACCAGCTCGCCGGGGAAGTTTGCCCGGGCCGAGGGTCTGTCAGAGAACACAAGGGACTCCATCAAGGCAATATGGGAATCCTCCGGCTCGGAAAACCCGCTTTCCATGAGCATTTTTTCCAGACACCGACTGCGCCGGGACGGATGCAGCTCTCGCAGCTGCGAGACCGTAGGATTCTGGGGAAGCTCTTGGGAGAGATATTCCTCATCCAGACGCAGCCGCAGGGCCATACGGGAGAGATTTTCCGAAATCCGGGGATTTTCTGCCTTCAAAAGCGGCATGATGCCATGGCGAACCCGATTTCGCAGAAAGGCATCTGAACCATTGGAGCTGTCCTCCACATGGGGCAGGGCGTATTCCGCCAAGAACGCCTCCACCTCCCGGCGGGTGATGAGAAGCATGGGGCGAATCACAGTCCCGCTCACCGGGGTGATTCCCCCCAGACCTTTCAGTCCGGTGCCCCGGACCAGGTGCATGAGCACCGTCTCCGCATTGTCATCCGCCGTGTGGGCAGTGGCAACCTTCCCCGGCAGTGACCGCAGGAAGCCGTATCTCGCCGCCCGGGCCGAAGCCTCCAGGCCCTTGGGGCCGGTCTGGACTTCTGCACCCCCCAGGTGGAGGGGGATGTCATAGTGAGCGCAGAAGGAGCGGACAAATGCTTCGTCCCGCTCCGACTCCTCTCCCCGCAGGTGGTGGTTAAAATGGGCGGCTTCCAGGGTGATCCCCAGCTTGTCTTTTAACAGGTATAATGCGAAGGTCAGGGCCACAGAGTCCCCGCCGCCGGAGAGGGCGCAAATCACCCGGTCCCCGGGGGCAATCATGTTGTACTCCCGGAGGAAGCTTTCCAGCTTATTCGTCATGCTTCCACTCCCGATCCGAGAAGGTCTGATACTGAGGAATCCACTGGAGCTTTACGGTTCCAGTTTCGCCGTGACGGTTTTTCGAAACGATACACTCCGCAACGCCCTTATCCTCGGTGTTGGGATTGTAGTATTCGTCTCGATAGAGGAACAAGATGGCGTCGGCGTCCTGCTCGATAGCGCCGGACTCTCGAAGGTCCGACATAATGGGCCGCTTGTCGGTACGGCTTTCCACCGCACGGGACAGCTGGCTGAGGCACACCACAGGCACATTCAGTTCCTTTGCCATAATCTTGAGGGCGCGGGAAATCTCACCCACCACCGTAACACGGTTCTCGCTGCTTTTGCCATAGCCGGAGCCGGTCATCAGCTGTAGGTAGTCGATGACCACCAGGCCCAGATTGTCCAGGCGGCGGCACTTGGCGTTCATCTCCGCCACGGTAATGGAGGGATTGTCGTCAATGCGGATATCCGTCTGGCTCAGGGCCGCGGAGGCCATACAAAGCTTGCTCCACTCCTCTTCCGTGAGCTTGCCGGTAGCCATTTTCTGAGCATCCACAAAGCTCTCGCAGGCCAGCAGACGCATGGCAAGCTGCTCCCGGGACATTTCCAGGTTAAACATTGCCACGGTCTTATTGTACTTTTTTGCCACATTCAGGGCAATGTTCAGGGAAAATGCTGATTTACCCATAGCAGGACGGGCTGCAATCAGCAAAAGGTCGGACTTATTAAGACCGTTGATCTTCATATCCAAATCCCGCAAGCCTGTGGAAAGGCCGGGAATCAGGGAGTCCGACTGGGCCAGCTCTGTCAGGTGATCGAAGACCTTGTGAAGGGTGGTTCCGATTCGTTCCAGGCTGTCCCCGTTTTCGCCCTTCCGCAGGGCATAGATCTTCTTTTCGGCGGATTCCAGCATTTCGCCGGGGGTTCCCACCTCATCGTAGACCATCTCGGTAATATCCGCGGCGGCTTGTCCCAAACCGCGGAGCATGGATTTCTCCCGGACGATGTTTGCATACCGGGCCACGTTTGCCGCTGTGGGCGTAATCTCCATGAGCTGGAGGATGTACTCTCGGGAATTATCGTGATAATATCCCAACTCCTTGAGCTTATCCAGCACGGTTACCGGGTCGATGGTCTGAGAGAAGTTAAACATGGTATAGATGGTCTCAAAGATCTCCCGGTTCTGCTGCAAATAGAAATCCTCCGGACGCACGATTCCCACCACATCGGTGATGCATCGGCTGTCAATCAGGATGGAGCCCAGAACCGCCTGCTCCGCCTCAAGAGACTGGGGCTGCTGTCTTGCTAAAAGTTCCTCATCCATGTTCTGCCTCCTCTCTTTTCCAGGGATTTTAAGCCTCCTCGATCTTAACGGTCAGAGGCGCAGTGATCTCATAGCCCAGCTTGCAGGTGACGGTGTAGGTGCCTGCATTCTTAATGGGGTCGGAAATAACAATCTTCCGCTTATCCAGGGCGATTCCGGAAGCAGACTTCAGAGCCTCGGAAATTTCCTGGTTGGTGATGGAACCGAAGAGACGGCCGTTTCCGCCGCCCTTAGCGGTGACGGTAATGGTGAGGGCACGGAGCTTCTTGGAGATTTCCATGGCCTCGGCCTTCTCCCGGGCAATCCGCTCCTGGGTAGCCTTGTCATTCATCCGCATGGTGTTGACAGCATCGGGGGTAGCCTCGATAGCCAGCTTCTTGGGCAGCATAAAGTTTCTGGCGTAGCCGTCGGAAACCTCAATCATCTGGCCCTTCTTGCCCTTGGTCTTTACGTCCTGCAACAGAATTACTTTCATTGTCACTTACTCCTTTTTCTCATAAAATACGGAGGGCG
>JAHHRT010000091.1 GCA_020025615.1 Oscillospiraceae bacterium
CTCCCAGAGGGAGAGGTTTGGGACGGTGGGTACACTGCGACCTGGTGTGTGGTCGGGGACGCAGGTTCGCCCTCTCAGTCTGGCTCGTACCTCGCCAGCCAGCTCTCCCAAAGGGAGAGCCTTGGAGCGGCTGGTGCACGAAAAGGCTGCGGGCACTGCCCGCAGCCCCAAATGGGGGTTGACAATAACTGTGTGAACTGTTATACTAACCGTACCAACACAGCTAATACAGATAATACAGCAAGGAGGGGCGATATGGTTCAACTGGACTACAGGGATGCAAGACCCATTTACACCCAGATCATAGACGGAATCCGAGAGCAGATTACTGCCGGGATCTTACAGCCCGGTGAAAAGCTCCCCAGCGTTCGGGAGCTTGCCGCAGTTCTGGCAATCAACCCCAATACCATTCAGCGGTCCTACCGCTGCCTGGAGCTGGATGGCTGGATTGCCACGGTTCCCGGCAAGGGCTGCTTTGTTTGCAGCAATCACCAGACCCAGCAGCGGGAGAAGGAGCGTCTGCTGGAAGCGTTTGATACCACAGTCATTGCGCTGGAAAAGCTGGGCTTTACCCGACAGATGCTGGAGCAGCGGCTGAACGAGGGAGGAAAGACCCATGCTTGAGATGAAAAATGTGACCAAGGCCTTCGGCTCCTTTCAGGCGCTGAACGGCCTTACGATGACAGTCCCCCAGGGGGCGGTTTACGGCCTGGTGGGCCCCAACGGCGCAGGCAAGTCCACGGCGATCCGGCACCTCACCGGAATCTACCGCCCGGACAGCGGCGAAATCACTCTGGATGGGATGCGGGTCTACGAAAACACCAAGGCGAAGCAGCGCATCGGCTACATTCCCGATGATATCTTCTACTTCCCCACGGCAACTCTGGAAGATATGCGGCGGTTTTATCGGGGAATCTACCCCAAATTCGACGACGCCCTGTTTGAAAAGCTCTATGACATTTTTAAACTCCCCAAAAAATCCCCCATCCGGCGGTTCTCCAAGGGTATGCAGAAGCAGGCGGCCTTCCACCTCACCATCTGCACCCGGCCCGATGTGATGATCCTGGATGAGCCGGTGGACGGCCTGGACCCGGTGATGCGGCGGCAGGTGTGGAGCCTGATCCTCTCTGATGTGGCCCAGAACGGCACCACGGTGCTGATTTCCTCCCACAACCTGCGGGAGCTGGAAGATATCTGCGACCATGTGGGCATTATGGACCACGGCAGGATGCTTCTGGAACGCAGCCTTGCGGATATGCAGGGCGGCACCCACAAGGTCCAGATGGTAGGCGAGACCCCCAAGGGCTTAGAGCTTCTCCATGAGAGCAGCTCCGGCCGGCTCAAGACCCTGGTGGTTCGGGGAGATGCCCAGGAGATTGAAAAGATTGTGGCAGATTCCAATCCTACATATTTTGATGTGCTTCCTCTGTCTCTGGAGGAAATCTTTATCTATGAACTGGGAGGTGTGAACGATGAAGTCAAGAACATTATCTTATAAGAAGACCTTGTTCCGAAAGAATATTACGCGCTTCATGCCTTTCTGGGGCCTTTATACCCTGTGCCTTCTCATGGGCCTTGCCATTCTGGTGGGCAGAGGAGACCGGTCCTTCTATTTCGCCATGAATATGGCAGAATGTGCCCGGCTCATGTCCCTGGTAAATCTGGGATACGCCATGCTGGCGGCCCAGCTTCTGTTCGGCGACCTCTACGACAGCCGGATGTGCAACGGCCTGCACGCCCTGCCCATGCGCCGGGAGGAAATTTTTGCAGTCAACGTGGTTTCCGGCATCGGCTTTTCGGTGGTGCCCACGTTATGTATGGCTCTGATTTCCCTGCCCATGATGATGAGTACAGTGGTGGTGGATGGCTGGCAGATTTCCTTCCTGTGGCTGCTTGCCACCAATCTGGAATTCCTGTTCTTCTTTGGCGTGGCAGTGCTCTGCGCCTTTGTGGCGGGCAACCGCTTTTCCATGGTGGTGATCTACGGCATCCTGAACTTCGGCTCTCTGCTGATGGGGCTGATGATCAACAGCCTGTACCTGCCCATGCTCCGGGGCGTTGGCGTTACCAACTCCTGGTATGAGTATATGTGCCCGGCGGCGCACATGGTAGATACGCCGCTGATGATTGTTCAGCGGCAGAACCGTGAGATGCCGGGTACCTTCGCCATCCAGCCCAGCTGGTCCTATCTGTGGATCTGCGCAGCCCTGGGCATCCTCTGTATGCTGATTGCTCTGGTTATGTACCGCCGGAGATCCTTGGAGCGGGCCGGAGAGTTTATCGTCATCCGGCTGCTGAAGCCTGTCTTCCTGGTGCTGTTCGCTGTGGTCATTGCCACCGGATTCAGCCTGGTGAGCCAGATTTTCCTGGACGGACGCTTCGGTATCGTGTTCTCTATGCTGGGCCTGGCTATTGGCTGGTTCCTGGGCTGGATGCTCCTGGAAAAGACCACCCAGGTTTTTACCAAAAAGTCCTGTCTGGGCGGCGTCATCCTTCTGGTTGTAATGGGCACCAGCTTCCTGCTGACCGCTCTGGATGTGTTTGGCGTTGAACGCTGGGTTCCGAACCCCAATCAGGTGGCGGGGGTCCGCATCAATGGCTATTATGATTACTATCATAACACTCGCGTCGAAGACGGAGACGATGCAATTACCGATTTGGAGACCATCGAACAGATCACCCGTCTGCATCAGCTGGCCCTGGAGGAAAAACTGGATTTGCCCCATGACTATCCCACTTACGTCTCTGCAATGGACGAAGAGGATTCTGACGCTCCCATCTCCATTGAGTATCAGATGAAGAACGGCAGAGTTCACAGACGTTATTATATCATCCATACAACAGGCGAGACGGGCGCAATTGCCAGAAAGCTGTTCAGCCGTCCTGAATATGTCTTCGGTTCTGACGCAGACATTCTGGAAGCCTCCTGGCCTGCATCGTATTTCCAGGTCTGCGGTTACTCGATTCCCAAGGAGTACTGGGAGGCCTCGGAGATTCACTCTCTGATAGAGGCAGTCAAGAAGGACTGCCAGGAGGGGAACATGGTTCCGGATTCCCAGTACCACAGAAGCAATATCCTGCAGCATGACAAATATCCTCTTTATAGTCTGGATGTCAACATTGGTGTGGGTACCCGCGGAATCTGGTTCCTGGCCTATGCGGACAGTGTCCACACCCTCAAGTGGTTTGAGGACCGCGGCCTGGATCAGGAGATTCTCAAGTACCACGTAAAAGAGATGAAGCGGTGGGAGTAATCCGTCGCCAGCGGAAATCCCACCGAAGCCTCAGCCCCCCGGCGCAGTGCGCCGGGGGCTTTTGTGCTTTTTTCAAAAACCTTCAAAAAATATCCAGAGAAACAAAGTTTTTTCAGGAAAAGAATTTTGCAAAATGCCGTCAGTGCCGATTCAAAATATTTCCATATAAAAGAGGAAAAATGTATGGTTATGTCGGTGAAAAACAGGGAAATCCCTATGAAAAAATGAAATCAAATCAAATTCAACAAAATCCCCCCCTAGGGGATTTGAAAATAACCCGGAATTGTGGTCAATTCTCCAATTGACTTTTTAGCTGTATATCTGTACAATATTATCGATACATTATGTACCCGCCTTGAGTACATATGTGTATGTATCGGTTTTTCTTAAGAATCATTGATTAGGAGGAAATCACTTTGAAGGATTGGGCAACTTTAACTACTGTCGAAGAAATGGAAGCTGCCACCAACTCTCTGCTGGAGAACGGCAAGAAAGTTGGCGCTGACTCCTGGCAGCAGCGGGTCAAGAATCAGACCCCCCACTGCGGCTTCGGTGAAAAGGGCACCTGCTGCCGTATCTGCGCAATGGGCCCCTGCCGTATTACCCCCAAGAGCCCCAGAGGCATCTGTGGCTGCGACGTTCACGGCATCGTCGCAAGAAACTTCCTGCGCTTCTCCGCTAGCGGTACTGCTACGCATTCCGACCATGGTCGTGAGATCATGCACACCCTGCATGATGCAAGCCCTGATGGATTCTATCAGGTCAAGGACCCCGAGAAGCTGATCCGCATCGCCAAGGAGTGGGGTGTGGAGACCGAGGGCAAGGATATTTATGATCTGGCCCACGAGGTGGCTGAGGTCGGCCTTATGGAGTACGGCAAGCCCTTCGGCTACCAGAAGTTCATGAGCCGTCTGCCTGAGCACACCCAGAAGCTGCTGGAAGAGCAGGAGCTGATGCCCCGCGCTATCGACCGCGAGGTCTCCCAGTCTCTGCACATGACCCACATGGGCTGTTCTTCTCTGCCCGAGGCTCTGCTGCAGCAGGCTCTTCGTTCCGCTATGTCCGATGGCTGGGGCGGTTCCATGATGGGCACTGAGTTCTCCGACGTTCTGTTCGGCACTCCCAAGCCCGTTGACACCACTGCTAACATCGGCGTTATGGAAGAGGACATGGTCAACATCATTGTTCACGGCCACGATCCCTCCCTGTCCGAGATGGTCGTTCACTATGCACAGGATCCCGAGATGATTGCTCTGGCCAAGGAAATGGGCGCTAAGGGCATCAACGTCGCCGGTGTCTGCTGCACCTCCAACGAAGTCGCTATGCGTCATGGCATCCCCATGGCCGGTAACTTCCTGAACCAGGAGAACGTTGTTCTCACCGGTGCCTGCGAAGCCATCGTTGTTGACGTGCAGTGTATCTTCCCCGCACTGGGACCCCTCAGCAAGTGCTTCCACACCAAGTTCATTACCACCTCTCCTGTGGCTCAGATGCCCGATTCCGAGTTCGTCCGCTTCACCACCGGTGACGCAGGCGTGAAGGCTAAGGAAATCGTGGAGATGGCTGTCAGAAACTTCAAGAACCGTAAGCCTGAGCTGGTCAACATCCCCAAGCAGGTCTCCAAGGCCCGTGTTGGTTACTCCGTTGAGGCTATCGTGAAGGTTCTGGATGGCGTTGCTAACTCTCAGGTTGACGAGTTCGGCACCACCAAGCCCCTGCTGGACTGCATCACCTCCGGCGTTATCCGCGGTGCTGTTGCTCTGGTTGGCTGTAACAACCCCAAGGTCCGTCCTGACTCCGCTCACATCGCACTGATGAAGAAGCTGCTGGAGAACGATATCGTCTGCATCGTGTCCGGCTGCTCTGCACAGGCTGCTGCCAAGGCTGGCCTGATGGATCCTGTACAGGCTAAGGAATACTGCGGCGACGGCCTCAAGAGAGTCTGCGAGCTGGCTGACATTCCTCCTGTTCTGCACATGGGCTCCTGCGTGGATATTTCCCGTATGATGGTCCTGGCTGCTGAGCTGTCCAAGGATTCCGGTATTCCCATCTCCAAGCTGCCTGTCGTTGGCTGCGCTCCCGAGTGGATGTCCGAGAAGGCTGTTTCCATCGGCAACTACGTTGTCGGTACCGGCCTGGATACCTTCCTGGGTGTTGAGCCCTTCATCTCCGGCTCCGAGAGAGTTGCTTCTCTGCTGACCAGCGATGACGAAGGCTACAAGAAGTGGGTCGAGGCTAACTTCACCGTTGAGAAGGATATCGATAAGCTGGGCGATCTGATGATCCAGCGCATCGAGGACAAGCGTGCCGCTCTGGGCATCTAATATTACATAGTACGAGGTCTTTTTCCAATGAAAGTAGCGATTACCGGCAAGGGCGGCGTGGGTAAAACCACCCTGTCCT
>JAHHRT010000092.1 GCA_020025615.1 Oscillospiraceae bacterium
CCCCGGCCCTCCGGGGTGTCCACGAAGGAGTCCTGCTTGGGGCTTCTGCGAATCAAATCCTCATAGGCCTCCTGCTCGTACTTGAGGCAGCACATCAGCCGCCCGCAGGTGCCGGAGATCTTGGTGGGGTTCAGGCTCAGATTCTGGGTCTTTGCCATCTTAATGGACACCGGCTGGAAATCCTCCAGGAAGCTGGCACAGCAGAAGGGTCTGCCGCAGATGCCCAGGCCGCCGACCATTTTGGCCTTATCCCGAACACCGATCTGCCGCAGTTCGATTCGGGTGTGGAACACCGAAGCCAGGTTCTTCACCAGCTCCCGGAAGTCCACCCGCTCGTCGGCGGTGAAGTAGAACAGGATCTTGCTGCCGTCAAAGGTGCACTCCGCAGACACCAGCTGCATATCCAGCTTGTGTTCCTCAATCTTCTGCAAACACACCGCATAGGCCTTTTTCTCCCGGCTGCGGTTCTCCTCCACAACCTTCTCGTCGTGGGGCGTGGCCCGGCGCAGGACCTTCCGCAGAGGGGCGATCACATCCTTTTCCGGGATGCTGTGATTTCCGGCGGTGCAGACGCCGTACTCGGCGCCCCGGGCGGTATCGATGATCACATGGTCGCCCGCCTGAAAGGCCGTGCCGTCGGGGTCAAAATAATAGATTTTCTGCCCGGGGCGGAACTGAATGTCCACCACCTCAACGTTAACCGGGGCAGTTACAATTTCTTCTTCCATTGGTAAGCTCCTTATATCCTCGGTTCAAGACCGTATCTCGCATGGTTTCTTCACCGCAGGGCCCAGGCCAGGTATCCGCAGACTGCCGCCGGGGATACGTTGCTGCCCAGGTATGCGATGGCTTTCCGCAGTTCCTCCGCCGCCTGATAGATTTCTCCGCTGCTGCGAAGACCTGCCAGGTTCCGGGCCAGAGGCCGCAGTGTCTCGATTCCGCTTCGGCACACCAGGGCTTCTTCCAGAAGCTCCAGCCACTGCTGCAAAAGCTCCGCCAGGGGGTCCCGCTTCCATTTTTCCAGGGGGACCAGCAGACGGGTCAGCTCCAAAGCGTCTTTGTGGGAAAAGGCCGCGGCGAAGGCCTCGGTCTGGGGCTGGGTGGCATTGCCGCTTTCCAGAAGCGCTGCCGCCTGACCCAGGAAACCGCCGCTGCGCTGGATGGCTGCCGCCACATCCTCCCTCTGGGCCTGGGGAAACCGGGCTTCCAGCTGGGCCCGAAGCAGTTCTTCCGGCAGAGGCTGGAGGGCAAGTTCCGTGCACCGGGACCGAACCGTGGGCAGCAGCTTGTCCGGGTTGTCCGCCAGCAGGATGAACACCCCGTATTTTGGGGGCTCCTCCAGCACCTTCAGCAGCGCATTCTGTCCCGGCAGGCCCATATCCTGGGCCCGGGGGAACAGATAGATTTTATGGTCCGATTCGTTGGGCTGAATGTACATATCCGCCCGGGCTCCTCGGATGAGGTCAACCGGGACGGTCTTTTTTTCGGGATCGTCCACGGTGATAAAGTCCGGGTGGTTGCCGTCCATCACCTTGCGGCAGGCAAGGCAGTGAAGGCAGGGTTTTTCCTGGCCCCGGCAGAGGATTGCCGCACCCAGGAGCTTTGCCAGGGTGTGCTTTCCCGAGCCCTCCGGGCCGGAAATCAGATAGAAGTGGGAAATGTGCCCCCGGGAAAGGCTGCTTCGTATATTCTCTTTCAGCCGCTCATTTCCCAGCAGGCTTTCAAATCCCATAGTTTCCTCCAAAAAATTTCTGCGATTAGCCCCACAGTGCAGACAGCATGGGGATGACCTGCTTCTTCCGGCTCATAATGTCCGGCAGGAAGGCGGTGTTGTCCTTGGGTGCTACGTTGAAGGCCTGACGGATGGTGTCGTCGTCGCCCACATAGATGATCTGGGTGCCTTCGAGAAGCACGTCGGTGAGCATCAGAATCACCATGGAGAAGTGCTTCTCCCTTGCGACCTTGCGCATCATGTCCAGGAACTCTTCCTTCCGCTCCAGCTTGCCGGGGCTGTCCACACAGGTGATCTGTGCCACAGCCAGGTCATGGCCTGCAATGTGGAATTCCTTGTAGTCCGCAAACAGCAGCTCCTTGGCGGTTTTGTTGCCGATGGAGGAGGAGAAAATCACCTTTCCCAGCTCATCCAGAGACTCGTTGGCAATTCTCGCCATCCGCTCTGCGGTGCGGATGTCCCGCTGGGTGCAGGTGGGAGACTTAAACATAACCGTATCGGAGATAATAGCCGCTGCCATCATGCCCGCCAGCTTTTCCGAGGGCATCAGGCCCCGGTCCTGGAACATACTGGCGATGATGGTATTGGTGGAGCCCACCGGCTCGTTGCGCACATAGATGGGGTTGGTGGTCTGAATGTCCGCCAGACGGTGGTGATCGATGATCTCCAGAATCTCCGCCTCGTCCAGACCCGGGACGGACTGGGCCGCCTCGTTGTGGTCCACCAGAACCACCCGCTTCCGGCGGGGCCGCAGCAGATGATACCGGGTCAGCACGCCCACGACCTTCTCGTTTTCGTCCAGGATAGGATAACAGGGCTCTCTGTGCTTCAGCACCTGTTCCCGAACCTCATCCACCCGGTCTTCCAGATGGAAGCACAGCAGGCCTTCCGTGCGGCAGATGCGCCGGACGGGGTTGGACTGGAAAATCATCTGGGCTGCCCGATAGGCGTCATAGGGGGTGGAGATGATGCAGGTGGACGTGGGATACTCCCGCAGCTCATTGTCCAGCTCTGCCTGACAGAGCACCAGGCAGTTCACATTCATATCCAGCGCCCGGCGGATCATCTCCGGCTGGTGACCGCAGAGGACCACCGAGTTGGGGTTGTTAAACAGCAGATTTTCCCGGCTCTGGGGCAGCGCGATGGTCACTTCACCTGCCACAGTGTCGGTGCTCTCACCGGCATCGTTGAGGATTTTACCCTCCAAAACCGACAGCACATTGAAGAGGGGGACCTCTTTCAGGGTGCCGCAGTTGATCATTTCCATGTTGTAGCTGGCAATGTCTTCACGGGTCAGCATACCGCAGAGGGTGCCGTCCTCGTTGGCAACGGGAAGGGCTGCAATGTTGCGGTCCTCTTTCAGCACCGCCCAGGCTCTTCCGGCTGTCACCGCCGCACTGAGTACCGGCGGGGTGTCAAAATCCAGGTCCCGGACCTGGGTATAGAGGTTGTAGATTCGCTGAGGTGCCTGGAATCCGAACCGATCCAGCACAATCTGGGTCTCGTCGGAAACATGGCCCAGGCAGGCCGCCTGATATTCCCAATCTCCGCAGGCATTGCGGAGTGCGGCATAGGCCATTGCCGCCACGATGGAATCGGTGTCGGGGTTGCGATGGCCTGTTACATAAATCGTATCCATATTGCAATGTCCTCCTTTTGCCCCAAACTGGGGTTGTTTTACGGCTCCACGGTGATCTCACCGGCGAGGCTCTTTCTGAACAGCTCGCCGATCTGCTGCTGGTTCAGGCCCTGACCAATGGCCCACATGAGCTTGGTCATCGCCGCTTCCGAAGTCATATCCCGTCCCTGAATCACGCCCAGCTCCAGGAGCTTGTTGCCCACCTGGTAAACGCCCAGGTCAGAGCTGTCATACAGGCACTGGGTGGTGACCACCACGCTGATGCCGTCTTCAATGGCCCGGCGGATGCCCCGCAGGCCCTTGTGCAGTACGTTGACACCGCCCAGGCCAAAGGCCTCAATGACGATGCCCTTATAACCCATGGCTGCCAGCATATCAAAGATCGCCGGATTCAAGCCGGGGGTCAGCTTCAATAGAAACACATTCTGGCTGATGTCCGGGCGCAGCTCCGGCTCTCCCTGGCATTGGGGCAGCCGCTGAGAATCCACCACCAGGCCCAGATTGCTCACCGTTGCAGCGTACCGGGCGTTGATGCTCTCGAAAGCGGAAAAGCCGGAGGCCCGGACCTTTACCGCCCGGCAGCCCAGCATGATCTTCCGGTCAAAGGCCAGGAACACACCGCGGCAGCCGGAAGCCGCCATGGCAAAGGCCGCCCGGAGATTGTCGGGGCCGTCGGACAGCACATCCGCCAGGGGCAGCTGAGAGCCTGTGAACACCACCGGCAGATCGATATTGGGCAGCATGAAGGTCACCGCCGAAGCAGTATAGGCCATGGTATCCGTACCGTGAGAAACCACAATGCCGTCAAAGCCCACCCGCTTCCGGAAGATGGTCTGGGCAATCATCTGCCATTCCTCGGGCCGGATGTTGGAGGAATCCAAACACATCAGGTCCTGAATCTCGATGTCATAATAGGACCGCAGCAGGGTGAGCTCCCGCTCCATCACGCCGGAACGGTGGGGCTCCAGCCCCTCTCCCCCCTGTAAGGAGGCAATGGTGCCGCCGGTGGTCAGCAGCAGAATCTTCTTTTTTTCGCTCATTTCACGTTGCCCTCCCTGAGGTCCTTTTAAAATTTCTTTTTCACTCAACTATTATACCTGTATCTTATAAAAATAGCAAGAAAAAATCGGAACAGATACATAGCGGCTCTTGCAATTTTCAATTGTGAGAAGTAAAATATAGCTAGATACATTATATTTGTATGGAGGTATTCTTTCATGAATGTTCTTGTCACTGGCGGCGCAGGCTACATTGGTTCTCATACCTGCGTTGAACTGCTGAACAGCGGCTACGGCGTTATCGTAATCGATAACCTGTGCAACTCCAACCCCAAGAGCCTGGAGCGCGTCCAGGAGCTCACCGGTAAGTCCGTGAAATTCTATGAGGGCGACGTCCGGGATGCCGATCTGCTGCGGAAGATCTTCGCAGAGAACGAAATCAGCTGCGTCATCCACTTTGCAGGTCTCAAGGCCGTGGGTGAGTCCGTGGCTATGCCCTGGAAGTATTATGATAACAACCTGAACTCCACCCTGGTGCTCACCAAGGTTATGGAGGAAGTTGGCATGAAGAACATCATCTTCTCCTCTTCCGCCACCGTCTACACCGCAGACAACGAAATGCCCCTGCGTGAGAGCAGCCGCACCGGCGGATGCACCAACCCCTACGGCTGGACCAAGTACATGACCGAGCAGATTCTGTCCGGCATGTCCAACGCCGACAAGGAGTGGGGTATCGTCCTGCTGCGTTACTTTAACCCCATCGGTGCTCACGAGTCCGGCCGCATCGGCGAGGACCCCAGAGGCATCCCCAACAACCTGATGCCCTACATCACCCAGGTGGCTATCGGCCGTCGGGAGTTCCTCAGCGTCTACGGCAATGACTACGACACCCACGACGGCACCGGCGTCCGTGACTACATCCATGTGGTCGACCTGGCTAAGGGCCACGTTGCCGCTGTGAAGTACGTCACCCAGCACACCGGCTGTGAGGTCTTCAACCTGGGCACCGGCACCGGCTACAGCGTTCTCGACATGGTCAACGCTTTCATGAAGGTCAACAACGTGAACGTTCCCTATAAGATCGTGGACCGCCGCCCCGGCGACATCGCTACCTGCTATGCAGACCCCGCCAAGAGCGCAGAGGTCCTGGGCTGGAAGGCCGAGCACAATCTGGAGGATATGTGCCGGGATTCCTGGAACTGGCAGAGCAAGAACCCCATGGGTTACGGCGAATAATTCCAATTTCAGAACAATTAACGGC
>JAHHRT010000093.1 GCA_020025615.1 Oscillospiraceae bacterium
ACCTACAATTCCTATGATATTCTGCTGACCTATGCAGAGGGCCTGAAGGTTTCCAACATCACCGCCATCGATAAGAATGCTACCGTGGAGCACGATTCCGCGGCCCGAACCCTCCATGTGGTGGGCTATGGCGAGCCCAAGGACATTCGCAATGCTCCCGTGAGCTTCTATGTCAGCGCTCCCAAGACCGGCACCTATCCTGTAACCCTGACCTATGTGAAGGCTGACGTATCTGAGGGTGCCATCGGCTCCGACACTCCTAAGTGCGTCCTGGATACCGCCTCTGTAGATGTTACTGTGGATGAGACTCTGGTCCGCTATACTGTCACTGTCAACGGCGAGCTCACCGGTGAGCTGGTGGAAGGCGGCGAGGGCATCAAGTACACCTGGGAGCTGCCTGCCCCCGAACCCGGCATGACCTACAAGGTCACCTACACCATGGGTGACGATCCCACCGTGCATAAGGCAGCCGTCATCTGCGACGAGACCGGCGGCGCATACACCATCGGCAACGTCACCGGCAACCTGAACATCACCATTGAGCAGGTTCCTGATTCCCCCGATGCCATCATCACCGTTCAGGGCACCGGCGCTGCGGATGTGAAAGCTCCTGACAAGGTAAAGAAGGAGCAGAGCTTCAGCTTCACCATCGACAGAAAGCCCGGCTACGCCTACACCCTGGATGTGGTTATCAGCGGCTACCACAATTCCGAATACACTGTCTCCGGCAACACCTACACCATCCCCTCCGGCACTGTCACGGGCGATGTGGAAATCATCGTGACGAAGACCCCTGTGCTCCAGGATCAGTTCGCAGTCTCCTTTACCGGCAACTGCGTGACCCAGATTCAGGGCGAGCCTACCGCTGTCAAGGGCACCGACTACACCTTCTCCATTGAGAACTACAACCCCGTGACCGTCAAGGCCACCATGGGCGGCGCAGATGTTCCGGTGGAGGACGATCACAACAACACCTACACCATCCGCAATGTCACCGGTGAGCTGGTCATCGATGTGATGATGACCTATCCCAGCTACACCGTTACCGTGGAAGGTACCGGCAAGGATGATGTGGAAGCCCCTGCAGAGGCCACGGAAAACACCGACTACGTCTTCAAGATCAAGAAGAATCCCAACTTCACCTACGAGGTTTCCGCAACAGACGCATACGGCAACCCCATGAAAGTCCGGGACAACGGTGAAGGCACCTACACCGTGGACGGCTGCTCGATTTATCAGGACTTCACCATTACTGTCCATAAAACGGCTCTGCCTCCCATTGACGTTCAGGTTGTCAAGTATCTGCAGATGGACGGCAGCGACCTGTTCCTGATCACCGCCACTGCAGAGGGTGCCGCCGGCATGAGCTTTGCAGGCGAGAAGATGTTCTGGTCCGAGACCTACAAGGCCTACTGCTGGCTGGTTTCCTCCGCTGAAAGCATGGATGCTGTGCTGAATCAGGCAAAGATCCAGGTGGCAAGAGCCGATATGCCCGCAGGTACCATCGTCTGTGACGGCGATGTCAACAAGACCGGCTTTGTGGATGTCAACGATGCCCAGCTGACCTACGACCTCTATAACCTGTGCTATACTGACTTCAACAAGGTCTCCATGGAGAAATTCCTGAGAGCCGATGTCAACGGTGACAAGACTATCGACGTGGCAGATGCAGCCGCCGTCGTCAATACCCTGATGAAGAAATAATCCGTCCGGAACGGAAAACAGAAAGGGTGTATCCCCCGGGGTACACCCTTCCGGGCTTTTGTGTAAAGTCCGAAATCTGGCAATACAGGTGAGAATGTGGAAAGGGAAAAACAGGGAAGAGGTGCCGCCTTCGATAACATCCTGCACCGGAGAACGGAGCAGGCACTGGCTCAGAAACAGGCGGAATTTGCAGAAGAACACAGCCTCGATTCCAATGAGGCACTAATTTCGTATGTGCGCAGCTGCGCAGACAAACTGGGACATACCCCCAATCCCGGTGAAATTATCGGCGGAGACATGATCCTCCGTCGGTTCGGAAGCTGGGAAGCGGTCATGTGCTGCTGCGCACTGGGAAAACCGGGCCCTATGCCGGAGCTTCGGAATTGCCGGCTCTATCGGGAAGAGAAAAAACGGCAGCTGGAACTGTGGCAGGCAGAAAAACGGCAGAAGGAAGCTCGCAAGCACAGACGGAAAAAGAAGGCGGAGGAAAATCCAGAGAAAGATAGATAGCCGGTGATCCTGCCGGCCCGCCTAGCCGGATTTCCCGAAGCAGCACAGTCTTAACTGAAAAGGAGAATCGAAATGAAATACATCAGAAGAATCCTGTCATTTCTGCTGGTTATGATGATGGTATTCAATCTTGGCGGCACCGTCTTTGCTGCAAAAGATACCGTCTATGAATTCCGTGTGGAATTTGACAAGGAAACCGTGGCGCCCGGTGAGACGGTCACCATGAGCGTCTATGGCCCTGCCGGCCCCTGTAACGGCAGCCAGATCATCGTGCATTATGACGGCACTATGCTGGAACACGTCAGCCAGGAGCTGATCAGCACTGAGTACCTTAGAAATGTCCATAACGCAGAAAGACACGAGGTCGATTTCGGCGCTGCCCAGATGCAATCGGTTCCTTTTGAGGAAGGCATCATCGGCAAGGTCGTCTTCAGAGCAAAGGATGCGGTCGGCCCTGCGAACTTTGACTATGAGACTTATTTCTATGAGGACTGCAGCTACCGGAACCTCTCTCAGACTGTGGGCCCCGCTTCCATCCGTATCGCTGAACCTGCAGCCGAGGGCTATCAGGTCAAGCTGAACACCCTGACGGCCGGAGCCACCGTAGGCGGCGAGGCCCTGGTTCAGCTGAATGTTGCTTCCGTCAATCACACCGAATACAACGCCTACGATATCACCCTTTCCTATGATGCAGGCCTGCGGTATGTCCGGTATGACGATGCCGCCGATCCCGAGGTGGTGGTGACCGACGATTCCGCCGCACATACCCTGCACATTGTAGGCTACGGCAAGAACAAGACGGTGGATACCCCCGTTCTGTCCCTCTCCTTTGTACCCGAAAGCGCGGACACCATGGTTGTTTCCGCAACCGCAGCCAAGGTGGACAATGCAGTGGGCTCTATCAACAAGGATGCACCCGATGCCGACCTGTCGCAGGCTGTGGCGGAGATTTCTGCCAGTGCTTACGAGGTCCCCGTCACCTTTATCGGCAATGCTGCTCAGGATGCTGACAAGGAGAATCCTGCCACCGTCACCGTTGGCAGCGATTATACCTTCCGTATCCATCAGCAGCCCAACATGACTTACGTGGTAACCGCCGGCTACGAGGACGGCAGCGCCGCTGAGGTGGTGGACCATGAAGACGGCTCCTACACGGTGAAAAATGTCCAGGCCGCGCTGACCGTTACCGTTAACGCAGCCGCCGAGACCTATTCCGTCACCGTAGAGGGCACCGGCAAGGACGATTTCAAGGCCTCCGGTTTCACTGCCGCCTTCGGTCAGGACTACACCTTCCGCGTAAACAAAAATTACCTGTTTACCTATACCGTTACGGCTGCTGTCAACGGCAGGGCTGTGACACCCACGGTTTCCGGCGACAGCTACACCATTGCCGGCGATGAGATCAACGGCAATGTGGTCATCACCGTGGACAGAAAGCTGGTTGACCCCGTTCCCGTAACGATTCACAATCCCGAATACGTGGAAGGTGCATCCACTGCCAAGCTTGGCGAGGCCTACACCTTTACCGTTAAGGACAACGCCGGCCTTGTCTTCCAGGTCACGGTTAAAAATGCTCTGGACCAGAGCGTCGTGGAATACAAGGACAACGGCGACGGCACTTACACCGTTTCCAATGTCAGCTGTCCTCTGGATATCACCGTGGAGAGCACCGCAAAGCAGTTTACCGTCAGCGTCACCGGCACCGGTGCAGAGGATGTGACTGCTGCCAAGACTGCCCAGTATGGCAGTGATTACAGCTTCACTGTGGCAAAGGCACCTGACTTCCTCTACACGCTTCATGTCACCGTGGGTGGTACGGAGTACACCGGCTATGCCGAGCAGAACGGTATCTATACCATTTCCGGCAAGGATATCACCGGCGACATTGTCATTGCAGTTGAAAAGAGCAAGCCCGCTCAGACCGTGGAAATCCAGTTCCTCGGCAACGGTGCCGCTGACGCAGTCGGCGAGCCCAATGCGGCAATGAACGAACCTTATACCTTCACCATCACCAGAGATCCGGCCTATGATTACACCGTGGAGGCAGCCACCATTGCGGATAACAAGCCTGTTGCCGTCAAGGCCAACGAGAACGGCTCCTACACCATTGAGAATCCCAGCACCGGTATTGCAGTGACCATCACCAAGACGCTGAAGGATTACAAGGTCACAAAGGAAGGCACCGGTGCAGGCGATGTGACCGCAGCTCCCACCGCAAAGCCCAATACGGACTATACCTTCACCGTTAAGAAGGACGGCGCTTCCCTCTACAATATTTACGCAACCGTGGGCGGCGAGAAGGTTCAGCCCGTCGAAGGCCAGACCCAGGGCAGTGTCACCACCTACACCATCCCCGGCGAGAAGGTCACCGGTGACATTGTGATTATGGCAGAGAAGATCGAAGGTTCCAGAATCACCATCACGGGCACCGGCAAGGATGATGTTGCAGGCTATGACGGCAGCGTCATTCTGGTGGAAGCCCATAAGCCTTACACCTTCACCCTGAACAAGCAGACCGGCTGCACCTACGATGTGCAGGTGACCCGTCATCAGGACAGCTCCGTGAAATTCACGGATAACGGCGACGGTACCTACACCGTTCCCGATCCTTCCGGAGACATTTCCGTTCAGATTACAAAGACCGCCATCCGCTATGACGTTACCGTCACCGGATCCGGTGCAGGCGATGTGACCGCAGAGACTCAGGCACAGTACGGCACCAGCTTCGTATTCACCGTCAAGAAGGCGGCCGGATATGACTACGCCGTCACCGCTCAGGTGGCAGGCCAGGCTGTGGCTCTGAGCGAGAATGCAGGCACCTACACCATCGCAGCCGATCAGGTTACCGGTGCCATCACCATCCATGTTGAGAAGAGGTCTGCTGCCACCATTGATGTCAAGGCAGCCCCCTTCCTCACTGTGGATAACAAGGTGGTTCAGCTGGTCACCGCAACGACCAACGGAACCAATGCCCTGACCTACGGCGGCGAAAAGATGTTCTGGTCCGAGAAGTACAACGCCTACTGCTGGCTGGTGGTTTCCGCCCGGAGTGTGGATCAGGTGCTGGCTGAGGCCAGAAATGCCGTGGCAGAAGCTGCCGATGCCGCAAAGGTTTCCGTCAGCTACGACGGCGATGTGAACATGACCGGGTTCGTGGACATCAACGATGCCCAGCTGACCTACAACATCTATAACGCCAATTATGACGACTTCACTGTGGTCTCCATGGAGAAGTTCCTGCGGGCCGATGTCAACGGCAGCGGCAATGTGGATGTTGCGGATGCAACCGCCATTGTGAACACCATCACCAGAAGATAAACTCCTGAAAACCATATCCTTCCCCACGCAAGTGGGGAAGGAT
>JAHHRT010000094.1 GCA_020025615.1 Oscillospiraceae bacterium
ACATGGTCGAATCTGGGAGCACGGTCATACTTGGGCGTGTTGTCCTTTCTGTCCTCCTGCTCCGGGTTCATGCGTTTCATATACAGATAGTATCCGCCCAGGCCCAGGCAGAGAACGCCGGAGAGAATCAGCACAACCAGCCAAATGATCATGCCAACCTTGCTGCCGCCGGACTTCTCCTCCGTTTCCTTTGCGGGGGCTTCCTGAGAAGCCAGATAGAAGGAATGGCTCTCAGAACGCCAGGTCAGGAAGCCATTGCTGCAATTTGCCGCCATGGCGGTGAAGCTGCCGTCCTCCTCTACCCGGTACACCAGGACAGCACCCTCAGAAGCGGGCTGGTAAGGCACAGTGATGGTAGCCACGCCCTGGTCGAAGTTGGTGATTTCCACGTTCTTGCCGTTCATCACATAGCTGAGCTCCACCTTGTAGAGGGAACCCTTCTTGTTCTTTTCCGCGGCCTTCACCTGATCCAGGGTCAAGCCGCTGTCCTTTGCGTCGGTTTTCACTACGGACAGCACCAGCTTCTTGCTGTCCTTCGCCTGGTTGAGAATGGACTCTGCTGCCTTCTGGTCGTAGGTCACAGAGGCATCCCCCACGGTGATGGTAACGCCGGACCGGGTGCTGCTCACAGCCTCCTGGAGCTTCTCCGGGCTCAGGGCCACAGTGCCTTCCTTCTCAGGAACGGCGTTCACAATGGCGCTGCCGCTGCCCACGGCGGGCTTTTCAATCACCAGCTCCTGGGCGGTGACTTCCTTGGTGCCCTTGTCATCGGCAAAGAGCCGCTGGCACAGGGAACAGCGGTAATGCTCCGCCATGCCCTCGGTGGAAGCGGTAGCAGGCAGTTCGCTGATTTTTTCCAGCTGATGGGTGCGCTGGGGAACCTCCGCAGTCTTCTCCTGGTCCTTGGCCCAGCTCTCCTT
The DNA here is from genome assembly GCA_020025615.1 of Oscillospiraceae bacterium. Taxonomy (GTDB): domain Bacteria; phylum Bacillota; class Clostridia; order Oscillospirales; family Oscillospiraceae; genus Faecousia. The sequence goes on from JAHHRT010000094.1 coordinate 921, forward strand.
AAACTTTGCCGTAAAGACGGACTGACCCTTTTCGGTACAGGTAGCCTTCTTGACTTCCTTTTCCGTGATGGTTGCGGTTGCCATCTGCACGTTGGACTTATCGTTCAGCTTATAACGGCTGGCGGTGCAGCGGTTATTTTCCTTGGACCACTCGTAGCTGACCTCACTCCACTTGCCGGAGCTTTCAGAGGACGTATTGTTGTTGGAAGAATTGCCGGAGCCGCCGGTCTTCTTGGGAATGTCCTCCACGGTGGCCTTCTGGGTCTTCGCCCAGCTCTCGGAGAACTCGGCGGTATAGGTGGTCTGGCCCTTAGCGGTTGCGGTGGGCTGCTTGCTCACCTTGGAAGTGACCTTCGCCGTGGCCTGCTCCACATGGTCGGACTCATTCTTGCAGGTCCGCTTTGCAACACAGCTGTGGTGGTCTTCCGACCAGTGATAGGCGGTCTCGCCCCAGTTGGGGGTCAGGGTGTCGATGTTCTGGAGCACCTTGGTCTGGGTTCCGGCCCAGTCCTCCTGGAAAGCGGCAGTATAGGTGGTCTCACCCTTCTCCGTACAGGTCGGTGCTTTGGTCTCCTTGCTGGTCACGCCCACCTGGGCCGTCTGAACGTTATTGGAATCGTTCTTAGCAGTGCGGGTGGCAGTGCACAGCCGCATATCATTGGACCAAGTATACTCGGGGGAATTCCACTCCGGGCTGGTCACGGGAATGTCCTCCACGGTCTTCTGCTGGCTCTTGGCCCAGCCCTCGGAGAACTCAGCGGTATAGGTAGTCTGACCCTTGGACGTGGTGGTAGGGTCCTTGGTAACCTTGCCGGTCACCTTTGCGGCAGCAGTCTCCTGATGACCAAATTCACAGGCACGGACTGCGGTGCAGGACTTGCCATCCTCAGACCAGCTGTAGCTGGTGTCGCCCCACTTGTGGTCGATGGTGGGGATGTTCTGCTCCGTCTTGGACTGGGGCTCGGCCCAGGCCTCATCGAACTTGGCAAGGTAAGTGGTCTCGCCCTTCTGGGTGCAGGTGGGAGCCTTGGTCTGCTCTGCGGAAGCCTTGGCCTTTGCCGTCTGCTCCTTGCTGGGGTCGTTCTTAGCGGTCCGGGTGGCAATGCAATAACGATTGTCTGTGGACCAGGCGTAAATGGGGGTATCCCACTGGATTTCCACCTTGGGAATCTCCGTATCCATGGACTGGTTCTTGGCCCAATCCTCGGAGAACTCAGCGGTGTGGGTCATCACGCCGTTTTTCTTTTCGGTAGGTGCCTTGGTCTCCTGATGGGTTACAGTGGCCTGGGCAGTCTCCACATGGGTGTCGTCATTCTTGCAGACACGCTTTGCGGAACAGCTGCTGCCGTCGGCAGCCCACTCATAGGCGGCCTTGCCCCATTTGTGCTGGTGTTCCAGCTTGGGAATCTCAGAGGTCTTGGTATCGGTTTCTGCCCAATCCACGCTGAAGGTGGCAATATGGGTCATGGTGCCGGCCTTGTCATCGGTGGGCGCCTGGGTCTGCTCATGGGTCACCTGGGCTTCTGCGGTTTCCGCATTGTCCTGGTTGTCCACACGCTTTGCGGTGCAGGCGCTGAAATCCTCAGACCAGGTATAGTTGGTCTCGCCCCAGACCTGGGCATTGTTCACAATGTTCCAGGTAATGGTGATGGGATTGGAAGAGCCGTCCTCCCAGATGTAGCCGTCCTGTAAGGCAGCCGTAACGGTATATGCACCGGGCTCCTCTGCGGAGGTATCGCCGCTGAGGGTGTAGCCATCCCCGGCGGGCACGCCGCTCTGGGTGCTGCCCTGCACATATTCCACATCGAAGCCCTTGGGCATGGGGATGGGCTTGCTGTCGGGAATACTGGGAGCTGCCGTATTCAGGTAGCTTTCCCACTGAGACGTGCCCAGATCCAGCAGATACAGCGCAGACCAGGCAACGCCCTCGTCAGCCTGAGGCTCTGTCTTGACGGTCATGCGCAGGTCGCCCTTGCTGTCCGGGTGGACGGCATAGCGGACCATGCCCTGCTGCTCTGCCTCGTTCCAGTCGTCAGTGTCGGTGATGTACACAGCGCAGAGACTGCCGGACTTGTCATATTCAGCGCCCCAGAGGGTCATCACCTGACCGCCTGCGGCAAGGCCGATGCCATAGCCCTGGGACAGATACTCTTTCAGATTCTTGCTGGCATCTGCATAGACCTTGGATGCTTCGTCCCGCTGGGTGAGAAGGTCCTTCCCGAACACCGGGTAGAAGAAGCCGCCCTGATTGCTGGGGATGAACTTGTCCGGGCTGTTGACCTCGGTTTCGTCCTTCTTGGCATAGCCGTTCAAGAAGAAGTCCAGCACCAGGTCGGGATGATAGCCCGCATCCTCAGCGGTACCGTAAGCCTGGTCATAGAGGCCGTAGACGGCACTGTCGGTCATCTTCTGGGCAGCGGGTGCGGTGCGATAGCCCGCCACATCGGCAGGCTTTGCCAGGCCTTCCATCTGCTCCGGGTTCTTCTCCAGGAACTTGTCGATGTAGGCGCTGTTCTGGTCCAGCCACCAGTGAGTGAGGTTTGCAGCCGTCAGCGCATAGCCCCGGTTGGATTCGCCCTCTTTATTGAGGTCGTACCAGCCATGGCCCGCCACATAAGGCGCAGAATAGAGGGTGCAGTTGGCACCGTCTGCGTCCGTAAAGCTGTAGGGCTTAAAATCCTCGGACATGGTCGGGGCCGTAATGCCCTGGGCCCAATAAATGGTATGGTCGGTTCCATCCGCCGCCTGATAGGCAGCGGTGTTTTCCGCCGCAGACACGGAAGGCGCAATCAGCGGCCCCATGCCCAAAAGCAGCGCCGCCGCCAGGCAAAGCGCCATGGTGCGGCTGAATAACGTATGTTTCATAGAATTTCCTCCATTGCAGTCCGGCAAGCCAGGCTGCCGTCAATCGGGTTGTTGCTGTCTTTATTGTACTCGGGAAGCGGAAAAAATTCAATAAAGAAACCTTTAAGATTTCGTGTACCTGGCATATTTGGAAAAGAATACCGCCGTATTGTGGCAAAATTTGGAAGGAATGTGCAATGGATGGCGCAGTCTTTCCCGGATAGAAGGCCCAAGAGCAGGCTGGCGGAACCCGGGAAACCCGTCACGCTTTTCCGGCTCGTGCATATACTGGTTTTAAGGACAATGAAACTGAGGTGATCTATGTGAATGGAAACATCTGCGGCGGTGCCCCCTCCCCTACGGACTACGGGCCGGAGCCGCTGATCGTGAACATTGACCGCGCCGCCAAGCAAAATCCCTATTACAGGCGGGCACTATGGACCGGGGATCAGCTGCAAGTGACCCTGATGAGCATCCCTGTCCAGGGAGAAATCGGGCTGGAAATGCACTCGGATTTTGACCAGTTTCTCCGCATTGAAAGCGGGTATGGCCTTGTCCGGATGGGCAGCAGCCGCACCTGCCTGAGCAAGCAGAAGCGGGTCAACAGCGACTACGCCGTCATCATTCCCGCCGGAACGTGGCACAATATTATCAACATCGGAAAGATGCCCCTGAAGCTATATTCCGTTTACGCACCGCCCCAGCATCCCGTGGGAACGGTGCACCCCACCAAAAGCGCGGCAGACGCAGCGGAGCACCACTAAAAAAACTGCCGGACGGCAAAAACGGTCGTCCGGCAGGAACAGGAAATTTTTTCATTGGCGGTCTTTTTCAGGGCCGCCGATTTTTGTCAAAATGGGGTTTCAGCGTTTGCTTGTCTTCTGTTCCATTCTCCGGGCTTCCTCCCAGAAGATGACCCCGGTGAGGCCGAAAGCCAGGCCCAGCGCCCCGATATAGAGATTGGAGGCTTCCGAGGTTCTGGGAAGGCTGCCTGTAGATTTCAGCTTCGGGTATGTATCCACGATGTTGATTTCCTCGGTGATGCAGGCCAGATAGGGGGAAATGGCAAAGTATCCCTGGGACGGCTCGCACTGCCGGACCAAATACAGCCCCGGTTCCAGGCCCGTAAACCGGACCACCCCCTGCTCGTCCGCCGTACGAATCATCCCCGTGCCTGCCCGCGCTGCCATCCACTGGGCAAAGTCAGGAGATGGCACGTCCTCTCCGGCGATGATCCCGCCCCCGAACTCCTGGCCCAGGAGATAGCCCTCCGGCACCGGCTGGCCCGCAAGATAGACTTCCATAGAACCGTCGGTAACGACCAGCTCCCCATCCCGAAGATTCACCCGGATTTCTCCACTGTTGTCCGTGGCCTGGACCTGGGGTGCAGCCCCGAACAGCAGCACCAGAATCCCCAGGGCACACAAGACCTTTTTCAGCATATTGTCTTCCTCCTCCGTTTTTTCTTTCAGTATACAGTGGTCGTTTAAAAAATGCCGTCGAAGCAGCGGGCACTGTCCGCAAATCCTATTTCGTTTTCCATTCTAAAAGCAAGGCTCCCACTTTGGGGGTAGCGTAGCGATTCTAAATGGCAGTGTGCACCGCGCCAAGGCTCTCCCTCTGGGAGTAGCGTAGCGATTCTAAATAACAGTGATTGCCGGGGGCAATCACACCACAGCAAACTGGCACGGCTTTGCCGTGACTGAGAGGGCGAACCCGCACCTTCAATTTCATACCAGGTCGCAGTGTAC
>JAHHRT010000095.1 GCA_020025615.1 Oscillospiraceae bacterium
GCACTGCGGCCCCGGGGCAGTCTAAAAGCCCTGAGCTTTATCGGCTCAGGGCTTTCGTTTTCTTATCAAGTAAACCGCTCAATGGCAGCGGCGGCACCGTCCTCAACATTGGACTCCGTCACCGCATTGGCTGCCTGCTTCACAAACGCCGGGGCATTTCCCATGGCAACGCCCAGCCCCGCCATTTGGAGCATGGACACATCGTTGCCGCTGTCTCCCAGTGCCATAACCTGTTCCATGGGAATCCCAATCATCCGGCAGAGTCTTCCAAGGGCTCCGCCCTTAGTGGCATCCTTGTGAGTGATTTCCATGCAGGAGGAGGAGGCCCAGACCCCGGACACACCCAGGGCCCCAAGGGCTGCATCAATCTCCCCACGTACCGCTTCCGGCACGCCGTTCAGGTTGACTTTTTCCACAAGCCCGTGAGAACCTGTGCACAGCGGCAGCAGAGATTCCACTGCCACACCGTTTTTGGGCAGGATTTTACCGCAGTGAAAGGCCAGCTCCGGGTGTTCCTGCTGGGCCTGCCAGGACTGCTGTGTCAGGTACAGTCTGCTGTCCGCGGAAAATTCCACAGGCACCGCATATTTCTCTGCCAGCGCAACCAGTGCACGGAGATCTTTTTCCGGTATTGTCAGGCTGTAGAGGATTTCCCCGGTGCGCAGGTTGCGGATTTGGCTTCCGTTGCAGAGGATTCCGTATTCTTTCCATTGTGGATTTGTCTCCAGCAGAGACGGCAGCAGCTTATAAGGGCGGCCCGTCACCGGGACAATTTTGATTCCCTTTTCGTGGGCCTGTTCCAGTGCTGCCTGGAGCCGGGGGGATACGGTCATATGGTCATTGAGTAATGCCGTACCGTCCAAATCCATCGCAATCAGTTTTACATCCATGGGGCTTCCTTTCTTTAGGGACGAACCAGAGCAAACTTCCGGCCCCCGGCAATGCAGTCCATAAGGAGCTGGGCATTTTCGGGGACGTGACCGATGACATTAACCCGGTCATCGGCTTTCAGCGGACTGCGAATCATCTGAATTTCGCCGGAGTAGCGTCCATAGCCCGCATTATCCATCGTAATGGCTCCCCGCTCCCGGGCAATGCAGTTGCCGGGCACAACGGTGGTGCCGGGGCAGGCATATGTGCGGGATTCCATAAAGCGAACCAGCCATTTAGGAGAATCCACCCGGCAGGTGAACACCTGGTCGTAGAGATACGCATACTGGGCATCCAGCTCCGCAGGGACGGAAATCACGCCTTCCCGGCACAGTCTGGCAATTCGCTCCTGCTCCTTCTGGCTGATACCGGGATCGGCCAGGAAAATATCCTCGATCCCGCATCTCAGTGCCAAATCTGCAAAGGCCGCAGAGGGAAGGACGTTTCTGTGCTCCTCCAAGGTGGGCAAGCCCTCAAAAATAGGCCCCCGCTTCTGGGTATCTCCGGGGATAAAGCACTGGACTTTCAGCCCGGCAGCCCGCAGAGATGCGGTGGTCTGCGCAAACAGCTCCCGGTCCAGGCCGGTTTCCGGCCGGGGGTAGAAATTATGCAGCGCAAACACGTCTTTTCCCCGACGGGTGATTTCCAGAGCGTCGTCATGGTCTGTGGTAGATGCGTTTAATACAATTGGCATTTTTTCAGCCATGGCCCCAATTTCCTCTTTGGAGAATCCATAGTCGATTCTCAGCGCCCACACATGTAGACGAAGGGCGAGCCGAATGAGATCCGGCTCGCCAAACATTTCTAATGTCTTCGTCGACACATCGGCAATGATTCTAAAACCATGCTCTGCAAGGAGGCTGCAGACCGATTCCGCCTGGTAACAGTAATCTGCATGGAACTCTTCGCCGATATGAAGGGAGAGGAACACCGGGGCGCCGGTACCTGACCAGCGAAGCAATGTGGGCCATTGCTCCTGGAAGGTGGACAGGTACACGGAAAATCCCAGTGAATTAAGCATTGGCTACGTCGCTCTCCTTAATTCCGAACCAAGTGATGATGAAGCCCATGATGTAGGCAATCACCAGACCCAGGACGAAGAACAGCATCATGGCAGGAGTCTTCATCAGGGGAGCTGCAACCAGGCCGGAGGGGCCCCATGCGATAGCCTGAACACCCATCAGCATACAGAAAGCACCGCCGAAGCCGGCACCCAGACCTGCAGTGATGAAGGGCTTGCCCATGGGCAGGGTAACGCCGTAGATGAGGGGTTCGCCCACACCCAGGACACCTGCGGGCAGAGCACCGAGAATGGTCTTCTGCATACGCATATTCTTGGTCTTACGAGCCTTGACGTAGATAGCAAGTGCTGCACCGACCTGACCTGCGCCAGCCATAGCCAGGCAGGGGAACAGGGAAACGCCGCCCATCTGCTCCAGCTGTACGGAGTAAATGGGAATCAGGCCATGATGCAGGCCCAGCAGAACCATGGGCAGGAACACAGCGGACATCACAAAGCCGCAGATAATGCTGACAACAGGGTTGGTGGAAGCCACCAGCAGGTTCAGCAGGAACACCAGACCGTCAGAAATGTAGCCGGTCACAGGCATCAGAACGAACACATAAATCACGCCGGTTACCAGAATGGAAATCAGCGGGGTGACGATGAGGTCCAGAACATCGGGAACGTGCTTACGAACCCACTTTTCCACCTTGGACAGCAGGAACACGCCGACGATAACGCCGATGATACCGCCCTTGCCGGTGGTCAGGATGGACTCCAGAGGAACTTCTGCGTTGTAAAGGCCCAGTGCGGTAGAAATTGCCACAATGTTGCCGCCGATGGAAGCTGCACCGATCATGCCGCCCAGAGCGGGAGTTGCGCCGAACACTTCAGCGGAACGAATACCGGTATAGATTGCGAAGTAGCCCAGGAAGGCAGCGCCAAACAGGCTGAACAGCTGATTCAGGATGAACCAGAAGCCTGCCTTGGATTCGATGCCTGCTGCACAGAGGGGAATCTGACCCATCAGAGAAGCAAAGCCGTTAAACAGGCCGGCTGCAATGATTGCAGGGAGCAGGGGAGTGAAAATGTTAGCAATCAGGCGCAGGGCATCCTTCATCTTGCTCTGCTTCTGACCAGCCTTCAAAGAAGCCTTGTTCTCTTCCCAGCTCTTATCGGTGGAAGTACCGCCATTGCCCAGGCCGGCATCCTCCTTGAACAGGTCTGTAACCTTTTTGGCCTTGCCGGGTCCGAGAATGATCTGCATGGTTGCATCCTCAACCACACCCAGAACACCCTCAGTGCTCTTGAGGCCGCTGATGTCTGCCTTGCTGTTGTCTTTCAGCGTAACACGCAGACGCGTCATACAGTTGGTGGCACTGGCGACGTTTTCCTTACCGCCGACCAGTTCCAGGATTTTACGGGAAAGTTCCTGGTTTGTCATTTTTTACACCTCTCATAATTTTATTAACTCCGAATCTCTTCAGAGTTTACTAAACAGCTCTATAGGCTGTTCTCGTACAAATTCAGCGAATGGCTTCCCGAACGTGGCCTCTGGACTGCTCCAGACGACGGGTGGCCTCTTCCAGATCACAATCCGCCAGGATCATGGTGATTGCCGTTTTTGCGGAGCCGTTGGCCTCAGCAATCTTCTCCGCTGCAACCTCCCGGCTCACACCGGTGGCTTCCATGACAATGTTCTGTGCACGGACATGGAGCTTTTCGTTGGTCTGCATCACATCCACCATCAGATTCTGATAAGCCTTTCCGGTTCTCACCATAGTTGCGGTAGAGATCATGTTCAGGATCAGCTTCTGGCAGGTGCCGGACTTCAGGCGGGTAGAACCGGTGAGAACCTCCGGTCCGGGAACCACTTCAATGGCAAGCTCTGCGGCCTGACCGATGGCACTTCCGGGGTTGCAGGAAATGGCAACCGTGTGGCAGCCGACTTCCTTTGCGTAGGCAAGGCCGCCCAGAACATAGGGGGTCCGTCCAGAGGCTGCAATGCCGATGACAATATCGCGCTTTTCCAGCTTGATATTGACCAGGTCTTCCCTGCCCAGCTCCCGGCTGTCTTCTGCACCTTCCACGGCCTTGACGAATGCCCGCTCACCGCCGGCAATCAGGCCCACCACCAGCTCCGGCGCAACGCCGAAGGTAGGAGGACATTCCACGGCGTCCAGGACACCCAGCCGTCCGCTGGTGCCTGCGCCCATATAAATGATGCGTCCGCCTGCTTCAATGGACCCAATGGCCCACTGAACGCACTGTGCAACCTGGGGCAGCGCAGGCTTGATTGCCTCGGGGATGTTGGCATCCTCCCGGTTCATCGCTGTCACAATCTCCAGCGGAGACATCATATCCAAATTCATTGTATTGGGATTTCTGGTCTCTGTGGACATATTATTCAAATTGAGACTCATGCAAAACTCCTCTCTCTTAATCAATGGGACCATTGCCCATCCGCATATTGCTTTTTGTGCTATTATGATAAAGGGAATCGCACTTTATGTCAATAAAATCAGCATACAAAGAAACTTTGTTTCACAGTTTGGTGCAATTGTGTCCTTTTGTCTTTTTTGATGAAACCGCACAAAATCGCGCCCTTTTGTTTTATACATTATACACAATAAACGTACAAAGAATTTGTGAATATAGCGAATAGCTTGAATGGCATAAAACAGCTAGAATAGGTAAATCTTCTATAAAGGCGGTGTATACATGACCAGCGCTCTGCTGAAACTGCGGGAAGCCTCTAAGGCCTTCACTCCAACCGAGAAAGAAATCGCAAAGCATATCCTGGACGATCCCACTCTGGTTGAGAATCTGAGCATCCATGAACTGGCAAAGAGAACCTTTGCCTCCCCCTCTACCATTGTGCGGATGTGCCATCATACGGGATATGCCGGTTACAAGGATTTCCGCAAGGCAGTCATCAGCGAATTGGTCCTGCGGGAACAGAACAAGAAAAATGAAAAGCGGGAGCTTGGACAGTCCAACAGTCTGGAAGACATCATCGAAACCATTACGTACAAGAACATCATGTCCCTGGAGGACACCAAAAATCTGGTGGACCTGGATGTGATGCGCCAGTGCATTTCCTTGATCCAAAAGGCCCGGATTGTCTATATGTTCGGTATGGGTGCCTCTCTGTGCGCCGCCAAGGATGCCTATCTGAAATTTCTGCGTCTCAACATTCCCTGTATTGTCAACGAAGATTGGCATTCTCAGCTGATTCAGGCCAGAAATGCCACCAAAGATGATTTGGGAATTGTATTTTCCTATTCAGGAAACACGGTGGAAGTGGTGGAATGTATGAAGACACTGCGGCAAAATAAAACCCCCATTATTGCCATTACCCGCTGTGTCTCCTCCCCTGTTTCGGAGCTTGCCGATCAGAAGCTCTACACCACCGCCAATGAGTCGCTGTTTCGAAGCGGTGCCATGTCCTCCCGAATCTCCCAGCTGAATATCGTGGATATTCTCTACACGGCACTGACCAGCGATCACTACGACTCTTCTCTGGATCAGATTTCCAAGACCCATATCCACAAGCCCGGCGAAGTCTGACGATTTCTT
>JAHHRT010000096.1 GCA_020025615.1 Oscillospiraceae bacterium
ATTATGGAATCAGCGATAAGGAACTGACCATCTATCTGGAGCATGAGGGGCAGATCCTTCGCTTCGAGGTGACTAACAAGTCCCTGACTACTGGTGTGTCCATCACCAAGACCGGTCCCAAGGAGATCATGGCCGGTCAGCCAGTGCGCTATATGTTCTCTGGGATCGGCAACAACTCCAATGTGCGCCTGGACAGCTTCTATTGGAGAGATACCATTCCTGCTGAAGTCCGTCTGAATAAGGTAGTCACCGGCACCTATAACCATCCCGGCACCTATAAGATCACCTATCGAGTCAATGGAGGGGAACCCCGCACCTTGGCAGATAACCTGAGTACCGCCAAAAACTACACCCTGGATGCTTCCGCCACAGCACTTGGCCTCGCCTCCAATGAACGAGTCACAGAGGTCATGTTTGTGTTCGGACAGGCGCCCGCCGGTTTCTCTCAGGTAGAAAAGCCCTACATCTACTGCACCGCTGTCTCCAATCTGGCGGCAAAGTCCTTTGTCAATGTTGCCGATGTTGGCGGTGTTTACAATGGGCAGTGGGTACAGGCGGTCAGCCGCTGGGTAACGAATGTCTATGGAAAGCCCAGCATCCCCAGACTCCCCCGGACAGGGTATTGATCCCATGGGAGGTCCACCAGATCGGTGGGCCTCCCATTCATTCTATCCAACCAAAACTCAAAAAGAAAAAGGAGAAATAACTATGCTGAAGATCACTGCGATCGGTAATCTGACCCATGATGTGGAACTGAAGATGAACGAGACCACCGGAAAGCCCTACGCCATCCTGCGGATCGCCTCCGACCGCCGCTATAAGGATCGGGACGGCAATCGCCTCACCGATTTTATTTCCATCAAGGTACGCGGTCCCCTGGCTGAGTTCTGCGCCACCCATGCCTGGAAGGGCTGTAAGCTGGCAGCAGTGGGCGATTTTGAAACCATTTGTTTTGAGGATGACCCCAACCGCCAGCCTGGTTTTCTCATCAAGGCCACCGAGGTGGAACTGCTCTCCCCCAAGCGGGTGGAGGATGCTGTCCAGGCTGCCCAGCAGCCCACTGACAGCGAGGCCGCCTGATGAAAAATACGGGTACTGTGTATAGCAGCACAGAGAAAACGCCCTCTGTGCTGCCGGAGATGGACCAGCTGCTCCCGCCTTTGAGCGAGGAGCAGCTGTCCGCATTGGAGAAGGACATCCTCCAAAATGGGTGTTATGCCCCTATCATCGTCAACGAGGATCTGGTCATTGTGGATGGACATAACCGCCAGCGGCTGTGTGAGCAGAATGGCATCCCCTACCAGATGGCAGTTTTCTCATTTGAGGATCTGCTGGAGGCCAAGCAGTGGGCACTGGACACCCAGAAAGGCCGCCGAAACCTGGATAAGTGGGAGCTGGGCAAGATCGCCCTAAAGCTGAAACCCGAGATCGAAGCCAGAGCGAGGGCAAATATGTCTGCCGGAGGGCAGTCCTATCATCCGTCAAAGGAAGGTTCGGCAACATTGCCGAACCTTCCTCCTGTTGATACGCGGAAAGAGATAGCGGATTCTGTTGGGCTTGGGGAACGCACCATGGGGAAGGTCATGCAGATCGATGAACACGCCCCAGATCCCATCAAGGAGGCGTTGGATAAAAAGGAATTGTCCATCAACCAGGGCTACAACCTGACCCGGCAGCTCCAGCAGCTCCCGGAGGAGGAACGGGATCAGGCGGCAAAGGAGGCTTTGGAGAAAGCGAAAAAGGAGATCCGAGCGGTGGATGTGGAAGCGGATCGCCGCGGCAAGATCTCCAAGCTGTTCTGTGCGGCCTTTGAAAAAGCGGTGCTGCTGACACCCAGCGAGGAAAATATCCGGATCTGGACGGAGTGCAGCCGCATGACCTCGGAGGAGATGGCAGCCACTGTGCAGGAGGCTCGTGAACTTGCCCATGTATTTTCGGAGATCGCGGATACGCTGGAGCAGAAGATCATCTCACCCAATGAAAAGGAGGAAGCTGAATGAGCGATGAGATGTCCATCCGAGAATGGCAGGAGCGATCCAAGGCTGGAGAATTTACCGCCAAGGACAGAGAAACACAGTGTCGTGCAGGTTGGTATGACTGGTTCTGCCAGGATACCTCCTTGGCGGGGCGGCTGCGGCAGCTGTCCAAGCTCGTCATGAAGATCACCGATCCGTTCATTCTGGACAACTACTATGTGTGGTTCAAAAATAACTGCCCTGTGATCGGACCGCTCTATGACGATGTTCGCTTTGAACCGCTCTCTGAAGAACGCAATGGTCGCTGCTTTGTGGTCGCTGTGGACAGCCCCCACGAAACGCAGAAATGGGTCCTGTACACGGAGCGCCACGGCTTTGATGAGCCTGAGTTTTCCTGCAGAGATGTGCGGGATATGGCCAAATACATCGATCAGATCGGGCCGGAACTGGAGAAAGCTGGCTCGCCCTCGCAGGATATCTCCTGTGATCTCACCCTCCAGGATAAGCCTCCCAAAAGAAAGGAGACCAGCAGATGAGCAAAAATGAAGGAGCAGCCCATCCCCCCGGCAGCACTCCTCTCCCCCCGGAGGCGGAGGAGGAGATCATGGAAACGCTGTTTACCAAGATGCATATCAGCTCTCAGGAGATCGCTGCTATTTTGAAAAAGCACGGTGTGTACGGCGATATGGATGCCCTCCAGGACAGCTATCGTAAACGGCTGGGGCAGCGGCTCATGGCCAAGATCCGGGATGCGGACGGACAGAGAGAGGTCCTCTCCACCCGTGGTCAGGAGTATATCGTGGTAGAGTGCTGCAATGACCGCCAGAAACTTCAGACGGTGCGACGCCGTATCCAAAGCCAGATGTCTGGATTGGATGTGTCCGCCCAAAAGGTGAATGGGCGGATCGCTGTGCTGGATCGGCTGACTGGCAGGATTCAGAAAGCGGGGTGAACTATGAAGCTGCGTGAAATATTAGCAGCTGTTCGGGAATACCCCAAAATGGCTTCTGAGGTGGAACGACTCCAAACAGCGTTGCAGGAAAGCGAGGAACAGCGGCTAACAGCAGAAGCAGAAAGCCATAGGCTCTACTATGACTGTCAAAAGGCAGAAAAAATGGTATCTGGATACATTGCGGCGATCCGGGCCTGTGTCCCTCCCATTCATGGCACAGAAGATATGAAGGAACTGTATGGATCAGCAGCTCCTGTGCTGGATCAAAATGGATTTAAGCTCTATCAGGCCGCTGTGGATCTAACGGGTCTTTCTCCTTATGAAGCCTTTCCCTATGAGGATGCACGGGGACTGTTTACAGATGCGGACGGACATCAGCTGCTCCGCTATCTGACCGCCGCTCACTTTGGCGCAGTAGAATGGGAGATCGTTCCCGGTACCTGCTATGAACAGGCGTTCCTGCAGCCGGTGGACACGCATACGGAACAGTATCAAGCATTTGAGCATGATCTGTATGATGCCGCTCTTCGCACTATGGGCTTCGGAGAACTGCTGGGAGCATCCGCAGAAGTTCCTGCCAGACAACATCAAAAAGAAAGGAAGGATATGGATGCACGATAAAAAGCAGGGGCTGGATAAGAATGACTTCTGGGAACTGATCGCCCAAGCCAAGGAGAAGCACGGTGAAAACAAGGAAGCATTTGCGGCCTGGATCGAGGAGGAACTGTTGGCACGCGGCCCCCAGGCAGCGCAGGATTTTCATGATATTTCCCATGCCTACAGCGATCTGGCATATAAAGCGGGACTTTGGAATGCGGCTGATATCCTGATGGAATGGTGCTCTGATGATGGCTTCATCGACTTTCGGTATTGGCTCATGGCACAGGGAAAAGAGATCTATATGGCAGCTTTGACGGACCCGGACTCGTTAGCGGAGGTCAAACCCTATGGACACTGTATCTTTGAAAGTCTCTGCTATGTAGGTGATGCAGCCTATGAGAAGATGACTGGTAAAAGTGCCTATGATGTTCAGGATGCACAGTGGTATATCCAGTTGAAAGCCGATCTGCGCCAGGAGATCACCTATCATGCCGGGATCGAAAAGCCCAGAGAATGGAACGAACTGGAGGCGCACCTGCCTCGTCTGTGTGCGAAGTATCTGCCTCCGGAGAAGCGGAAGGAATTGGCTTCCAACGGCACGATCTGGAATTATGGCAGCCCTGGTGTCAAGGCTATGGTGCAGGAGGCACAGAAAAAGGAAAAAGGAGGTGAAGTACGATGAGCGATACCATTACCATCGGTGTGGATCATGGTTACGCAAACATGAAAACAGCCCATTTCTCGTTTCCGGCAGGCTTGGTGGAGTACGAATATGAGCCATACACCAGCCAGGGTGTGCTGGAATATGGCGGAAGGTATTATGTGGTAGGCAGCGGACGGAAGCCTCTCCAAAAGGATAAGACCCAGACCGAGGACTACTATCTGCTGACCCTGGCCGCTATCGCCCAAGAATTGGATCTTCGGCAGGCGGATCATGCAGCAAATGTTCATCTGGCGGCAGGACTTCCCCTCACCAGCTTTGGCAGAGATAAAAAAGGGTTTCGGAACTATCTGTTCAGAGACGGAAAGCCAGTTTCTTTTCGGTATGAGGGACGTCACTATACGATCACGATCACTGAGGTATCCCTGTTCCCCCAGGGCTATGCCGCTGTGCTGACCCAGAGCGATCTGCTGAATGAGCCATCTGTTATTCTGGCAGACATCGGTGGCTGGACGGTGGATCTGATGCGGTTGGACAGACGAGTCCCCAATGCCGCCACCTGCCGCAGTCTGGAACTTGGCATGATCCGCTGTCTGGACGAGATCGGGGAACAGCTCCGCCGCGGTCTGGGCCTGAGTCTCACCACAGCCCAGATCGAAGCGGTGCTGTGGGGAGAACCCACCTATGTGGAGGATGCCGCGAAAGAGATCATTCACCGTGAGGCGGACAGCTATGTGGTGCATCTCTTGTCTGCGATCACAGAGGCTGGGCTGGACACTCGTGCGATGCCCACTATTTTTCTGGGTGGTGGAGCTGCCCTGCTGAAGCGGCACATCCCCCCCACAGCGGCCCTGTGTCGGCCTGTTGTCCTGGATGACGTATCTCTGAACGCAAAGGGCTATGAACGGCTTGTGGGCCAGCTGTCGAGGGATGTGGGGCATGGTTGAAAAACGGCGCCTCAATCTCTCGTTTGCCATGTCCTCTCCATATCAAAGGGAGGCGTGGGAGCAGATCGCAGCCATCCCGCCCGGCCAGCGGACAGACGCCATATGCCGCATGATCCACAACGATAAAGATCAGCAGGAACTGCTGGACACCATACGCTCTGCCATTCGGGAGGAACTGAACGGAGCGTACCGAACAACTGATACAACAGCGGCGCAGGAGCAGGCCGGGGACATGGATGAAAATGTCCTCGGCTTCCTTCTTGCTCTGCA
>JAHHRT010000097.1 GCA_020025615.1 Oscillospiraceae bacterium
AAGGGAGCGCATCGAATGGATGCGCTCCCTTATTGTTTATGAAATTGCTTTTTACTGAATGTACTTTTCCACGAATCGGTCCAGCTTTTCCCCATAGGCCTGGGGAGAGGTATACATACTCTCGATATGCCGGGTGTTTTCCGGGAAGAAGCAGTCCTTCTCCCCCTGATAGCTCTCATAAAGCTTGGGGCCGTTTTCAAATGGCACCAGCTTGTCATCCTGTCCGTGGACAAAGAGGATGGGCAGCTTGGAATTTTTCAGGCTCTGCGTCACATCCGAGGCATTCCAGTCGTACCCCGCCACCAGGCGGTTGATCAGCCGCAGGGGGCCGTACATGGGGCCTACCTGATGGGCCATTGCCGCCTTGGCGCACCAATAGCCGCTGTCCTCCACAATGAACTTCACGTTCTCCGGGCAGTGGCTGCTCATCTGCATCACCGTGGCTGCACCCATGGAAAATCCGTGGAGGATGATCTGAACATCCTCGCCGAACTTCTCCCGCAGGAAATCCAGCCATTTGAGACAGTCCTGGCTTTCCAGCACATCAAAGCCAATGAAATGGCCTGCACTGTCTCCGGCGGCGGTATGGTCGCAGGCAAACACGTCAATGCCCCGGCTGGCATAATAGTCATAGCAAATGCTGCCGGTATCCACATGGTTAGAGCGATAGCCGTGAACCACAAAGGCAATCTTCTTGCCCTGGGCACCGCAGGGGTAGTAGAAGCCCTTCAGCTGCTCTCCCCGCTGAGAGAGCATGGTAAACTCCTCGTAGGGCAGCTGCCACATCCGCTTATTCTGTGCGGAATGATAGGTATAATAATCTTCGCAGTGACCCTTGCTGTCGAAGAGCTTCTCGCAGATGACAGAACTTTTTTTGCAGAAGATATAGCGGTACAGCTCTTCCAGTGCAAACACAATCAGCAGAATCAGAATGATCCATACCCATTTCATGGTAATTCCTCCTTATTTCACAGGCAGCATGGCACCTACACTGGCAAGGAGGGTGCAGGCAACCACCAAAATCTGAAACGGCAGGGTTCCCAGGGAGCCCACCAGGGGAGATTCCCCACAGCGGCGGCGGGACAGGTTATAAGCCACCATAATGCCCACGCCGGTAACCACCTGGATGATGCTGGCAAACCGGGTAAAGCCCACAAAGGTGGACACGCCGAAGAACGCAATGGCAAGGCAAGGCAGAGAAGCTGCCAGCCAGCTGGTCTTGAGCCCCCACTTGGTCTGCTCGTGAACAATATCCCGCAGATTCAGGGTGTTGGCCCAGAAGGAAGTGGCAAGGGCCAGCAGAGTGAAGATGTAGCCCAGGATGCTGACCCAGCCTCCCAGATGGGCGGCAAGGTCCACCAGTGCGCCGTCCTCGCTGATGTCCTTACCGGCACCCAGCAGCGTGATGAAGGTAATGAGGAGAATCAGCCCCACATTGAGGCCCAGACCCGTGGCAATGGCACCCCGAATCTTCTGAATGTCCCCTTCCAGGCCCTTCACCACCTGAGGCGTGGACATCACCGCAGAGAGGGAGAAAGAAATCATGCTGAACAGGGCCAGTGCGTTACGAAAACCGTGCCAGCCGCTGGGCAGCGGGCTCATATCCGAAAGGAACGTGGCTCCCGCCAGAATCACCATAACACCAATCATGGAGCCCACGGCGATTTTCTCGCAGATGCCCACCAGCTTCATACCGATGAACACCACGCCTGCACCGATGACATAGAACAGCAGCATACCCAGGGCATCGGGAAGACCGAACCAGGAGCGGAACACCGCCGCTGCACCGGTGAGAAATGCACTGACGTTGACGATTACGGATAGGCCTAAGGTGTCAAAGGCCGTCCAGGTCAAAATACTTTTGATTTTTCCCGAGAACAGCTCCGCATCCAGGCAGCTGATAAACTGCGCGCCTTGGTTGTTGTAAGACAGCTCTGCAATGATCAGGTGGAGCACCACGTTAAAGAGGTAGCAGAACCCGGCAATCAGCAGGACTTCCCGGACACTGTTGTGGGCAGCAAGAAAGGGCACCGACAAAATACCGGAACCCACACCGTGGCCTACAATGATACTGGTCGCTTCAAAGAATGTGAGCTTCGATTCTCCCTGGATGTTTTTCATGGATCTTCCTCCATTTTCTGATATATTTTGTTTTATTATAACGGCAGCTTGATGATTCTGTCAAGGACAGACGCACACTGTCCTATAAAAAGCCCCGCCTGGGAATACATCTTCCCAGGCGGGGCAGAGACTGTCAAAATTATGTTTCACCCAGGCGTGTACCCGGGAAACCATACCCATCAGGCTGCAAGGGGTTTTTCACAGTCTAAACTTCCAAAATGCCGTATTTCTTCTTAATGCGGTCCAGCTTTCTCTCCATCGGCTGGGCGAGGAACAGCAGGAAAATCACAGTGGAAGCGGCGTGGATGGCATTAAAGGGGATGCCGCTGATGACCTTTGCCAGCAGGGCTTCCCAGGTGATTCCGTTGGCGGTCATAGTGAGCACGCCGGACAAATCCAGAATCAGGCCATAGAGTATCTGCGTGGCAAGTCCGCCATATATGCACTCCAGAATCAGCCGAATCCGGGGGCTCCGTTTTTTCAGCCAGCGGTTTCGGTGGAACAGGATTCCCGCCAGAAATCCGATGATGCCGAAGGCAAACATCTGCCAGGGCGTCCAGGGGCCCTGACCAAAGAAGAAATTGGACACAAACCCACTGACTGCTCCGGTGAGGAAGCCCGCTTCCGCACCCAGGCCAATGCCCGCAATGATGACAACTGCGGTCACCGGCTTAAACTGGGGGATCATAAAAAAGGCCATCCGTCCTGCTACCGCAATGCCGGACATAACCGCAATGAGCAGAAGCTCTCTTGCCTGTGGCTTTCGGTCCTCAAACACCATGGCAAAGGGCAGCATAGACAGGCACACAATGCAAAGGCCGATAAACACATTGGCCCGGTCTCCCAGGAAATACACGCCGAAGAAAATTACCAGGGGAATTGCCACCAGAATCATGGCAATGGCCATCCAGGTTCGCTTACTGACCCGGCGATCCTCCCGCATGGTACGTTCTATATACTTCTGCGGCTCCTGCTCCTCCCCCAGGCTCAGAAGCCTGCCCGCTGCCCCAATCATCAGGATGGACAGCAGCATCTGTCCGTAGGTCCAGGAGGTCAGCTGCACCTCACTGTGAACGGAGAGGTTGAAAAAGCTGTTGGGCCGTCCCATTTTTCCGTTCACAAGCAGATTCATCAGCACCCACAGAACGCAGGCGCCGATTCCCCAGCACAGATTCAGGGCAAACCCAATGCGCACCACGTTCTTGCTCTTGGTTTTCCGAATCAGCACCGAAGCAATCACCCACACCATGGCAGCAATTACCACCACCGAGGCAATTTTCATGCCCAGGCTCACAGCCATCAGGCGGGAAAGCTCCTTTTCGGTCAGGGGGGCCATCTCCACCCGGCTACATTCCAGTGCGGCGGTCTGCATATTCTGGATCATCGTCCCGGTCTGAAATACCCCATAGCTTCCCGGCACACGGCAGCGTTTCAGGATGGGCATGGAAATCCAGGGCATGAAGCACTGACAGAAGATGGTGAAGATTCCCGCGTACACCGGGGTCAGCATCCGGGTATCTAGGCCTGTCGCTTGTTTCGTCTGCACGCTTCAATCACATCCTTTACAGTTACCGCCCCGGGGAAGATGTTCCGGGCCATTCGGTTGGCAACGGTGGTATAGAAACAGTTGCCGGTAAAGAATTCTCTGGCCCCGCAGGCGGTGACAATGCCGCCGTCAAAGAACATGGCGCAGGTGTCGCCGTAGGACGCACAGAATTCAATGTCGTGGGAAACCATGACAATGGTAATCCCCCGCTCCGTAAGCTTTTTGAAGATTCCCGCCAGCTTATACTTATAAAAACCGTCCATACCCTTTGTGGGCTCGTCCAGCAGCAGAATCTGGGGTTCCAGCAGCAGAACCTTTGCCAGAGCCGCCCGCTGCTGTTCGCCGCCGCTGAGGTCATAGGGGTGCATATGGAGAAGATGCCGAATCTCCGTGTCGTCGATGACCTGATCCATCACGGCTCTGCGCCGCTTCTTTTCCTCCCAGGAGCAGTCCGTGAGCATTTCTTCCAAATCTTCCTTCACAGTGTTGCCCACGAACAGGGTCTGTGGGTTCTGGGGCAGCACGCCCAGGAAGTGGTTGTAAAGCTCCCGGTCACCGATTTTGCGGATATCCTTGCCCCCCAGGGTGATTTTTCCCCGATAGGGCTTGCGGATGCCGGACAGCAGGGACAGGGTTGTGCTCTTACCCGTGCCGTTGCCGCCCAGGATGCAGTACAGCTCTCCCCGGCGAACCTGCATGGACAGGTCCTTCACCACGTCCTTGCCCTCTTTGTCATAGCGGAACCAAAGCTCCTTGGCCTCCACCACGATGTCCGCCTTTTTGGGCTTCTCCCTCTGGGGCACCTGGAGCTGCTCATAGTGATAGTGGTCTTCCAGCCAGTTTCGTCCCTCACATACGGTGAGGGGGCAGGTGCCCTCCTGCCCGGTGGCGTTGTAGACCTGAACAGAAGTGGGCATGGCTAAAAACAAATCGTTGTCCGCCAGGGCCTTACCCACCATCTGAGGGGCGTCAAAGAAGCTCTTCTTGCCGTCCTCCAGCACCAGCACCTTGTCCGCCATGGGGAATACCTCTTCCAGACGGTGCTCGATAATCAGGACGGTGATGCCCAGATCCAGATTGATCTTTCGGATGGTTGCCAGGAAGTCGCTGGCAGCGATGGGGTCCAGCTGAGAGGTCGGCTCGTCCAGCACCAGCACCTTGGGCTGCATTGCCATCACCGAAGCCAGATTCAGAAGCTGCTTCTGTCCGCCGGAAAGCTCCTCCACATTTTTGTGGAACCAGTTCTGAATTCCGAAGAAGCTTGCCATCTCCGCCACCCGCAGCCGGATGGTCTGCTGATCGAAGCCCATATTCTCCACGCCGAAGGCCAGCTCATGCCACACCTTGTCGGTGACCAGCTGATTGTCCGGGTTCTGCAGAACATAGCCGATCTGTCCCGCCTGGGTGCGCATGGATACATTTTCCAGAGGCTCTCCCTCGAAGAGAATCTGCCCCTCCCGCTTTCCATAGGGGGTGAGCACGGTTTTGAAATGCCGCAGCAGGGTGGATTTTCCGCAGCCGGACTTGCCGCAGATCACCACGAACTCACCTGGCTCAATGGAGAAGCTGATATCTTCCAGGGCAGGCTTTTCTGCCTCCGGATAGGTAAAGGTTAAATTTTTGATTTCAAATAATGCCATTTTATATCCTCTACTACATTGATT
>JAHHRT010000098.1 GCA_020025615.1 Oscillospiraceae bacterium
AGTCCCCCCTTTCAGACTATCGAAAAAGTCCAGCTTATGCTGGGCTTTTTTGATTTCTTTCGCTTTCCCGGGAAGCAGAAGCCCCGGGACTGGCCCATCCCTGCACACCCTGGCCCCCTGTGCATAAACTGGCCTATAAGCCCCATGTGCTTATGGACTCTCTATCTCAGGAGGTATTCCTATGGCAGACCAATGTCAGGACACTCTGCGATGCAGACCGGAAGATCTGCGCCAGGCCATGTCCATCCACACCCGCAAAATCACCGACTCCTGTCGGGATAAAGACTGTATTGAGGACCTTCGGGTCTACCTGACTGCCGGCAGTCAGTCCATTCTGGAAGCGGCTACCAACGTCCGGGTCCGCTGTGCAGAGCTTCTCTACACCGGCATGGAAGTGGAGCCTGTGGCCTTTGACCGCAATCATTACTGCATCGACGCAACCTTCTACTATCGAATCATCGCTGACTGCGTCATGGGCAGCGGACGCCCCGCCACCCTCTATGGGCTGTCGGTGTTCTCCAAGCGGGCCGTGCTCTGCGGCGAGGACAGCCGGGCCCACGTCTATCGCAGTGATTTTCTGGCAAACGGTGCCGAAGGAAAATCCATGCTCACTGCCAACCGCCCCACCGCTGTGGTGGAGGTTCTGGACCCCATGGTCCTCAGCTGCCGGGTTCGGGACGTCTGCGACTGCCACTGCTGTGACGATCCCGGGGTGATGATCCCCCGGTGCATCTGCGAATTGTTTGACGAAGACCTGGTCCAGTGCAACGAGCGCCGCCGTCTCTATGTGACCCTGGGGCAGTTCTCCATCATCCGCCTGGAGCGGGATGCCCAAGTGGTGGTTCCCATGCTGGCCTACAGCATTCCCACCAAGGAGTGCTGTGATTCCGGCGGATGCACCGAGGACCCCTGCGAAATGTTCGCAAAGATCCCCTTCCCTGCCGGGCAGTTCTCTCCCCGGAACTGCGACCAGAAAAACGACTGCAAACCCTGCCGCACCTGCTGAAAACAGCCCCCGCAAGGGGGCTTCGGGTGTCAAAAAAGCATCGCAGGATTCGCCGGTAAGGCTGGCGAATCCTGCGATATTTTTCAGCGTGTCGAAAAAACTTTTTTCTCCCCGCTGAAGCGACTTTTCAGTGTTCTGAAAAGTCGTTGGATTGAACGCGAAAGACACCCCTGATGGGTTTCTTTCACACGATCTTCCTTTCCGTCCACGGGGATGTATTCACTTTGGGCAGTCTTATTTTTTCCTTATTTTCTGGCAATGCGCCGCTTTAGGGCCGCACCCAGCTGACGGATGCGGATCCGCACCTGCCGCGGAAGATACCGGAAGAGGATGTATTTTGCCAGGAACAGCACACTCATATCGGACAGATTCACAGTGACCCTGCCGTCCGGAGCATCGGTGCCAAAGAGCCGAAGCTCGTCCCGGAAGTCGATATAGGTTCCCCGGGTGATTCCCAGCTGCTTTTCGGCAGTACTCACCAGCTCATGGAGCATCAGCTCCTGGTCGGTGATGCGCATAGAGGCATACTCTGTGTGCATGGTGATGCCGCTGAAATACCCCGCACTCTGGGCGGCATAGGGAAGAATCCGTCTGAGCACCTGGTCCTGCTTACTCTCCAGGGAAATTCCATCCAGGCGGAAGTCCCCTGCCGTAAAGGACTGGTTCCACAGCTCCCGAAGGGCTGCCGTTCTGCACCAGAAGGTGCCGGTATTCATAATCGGCTGCTTTTTGTCGGACAGCTGGCAGCGAAGCTTCCAGGTTTCAGCGGTGTGCTTCACCGCTGGGAAGAAGCCATTCCAGGCATCGATATAGTTGGAAAATCCATAGTGATGGAGGGGGAAAGCAGTTCCCAGCACACCCAGCCGGGGCTGCTTCTGGAAACAGCTCAGGACCTGGCTGATATAGTCTGCATCCCGGGCGGTATTTTGCAGATAGCCGTCTACTGTAGACTGGGCCACGGTCATGGGATAGTGATTGGGATTGGCCTCATCATGGACAAAGCCCAGATATGCATACTGCTCTGCCAGCTCCCGGCACCGCAGCACAAAGGCTCCCATGGGAGTAGTCTGCCCGGTAGGCTCCAAAAGCTTCACCTGGGTATCCCAGGGCAGGGTCTTCTTTACGATTTCCTGCACCTTCTCTCCTTCTGGGATCAGATACACATCCAGCTTCTGAGAAAGCATCTGCGCCCGGGCTGCAAAGGTCTCTGCAAAGAAGGGCTGGGTCACATGGAACACCAGTGCGGCCTGATTCAGCGCTGCCCCTTCTGCCGGAATGGACGGCAGAACATAGTTCAGATGCATGGACCGATAGAGATCCACTACATTGTAAACTCGCAGTACGTTATCCCAGATGAGATTTTCGTCGTAATCCGTTTGATTCTGAATGTAATCCATTGCCCGGGCTGCTTCCTCGCAGTCGTTCATAAAGAGCAGCTCTGCCATATCGGAGCTCAGAACCTTTTTCTTGAAAACAGGGAATTTCATATCCCGCATCATCTCATAGGAGCGGAAAAAGTAGATATTGAAATTCTCATTTTCATAGTCAGAGCGGTAACATTCGGAATCTGCATAAATATCCCACTTGAAGCCCAGATCCTGGAAGTGACGGGTCATAATCATCTCATGGCCTGCAACTACCTCCTTAAAAGAGGTTTTTCCGGCACTGTCATAGCCGTTCCAGTAGTCCTGGAATTCCTGGCTCTTTACCATATTCTGGCGGAACGCCACAAAGAAGGTCTGGATATGGTCGGGAATGTAGCCATACTTGGACATTCCCCAGCCGTCCTCCTGGCGGTATCCGGCGGACATTCCCCAGAAATCCAAATCTCTGCTGTCCATCTCCCGGAACATTTCATCAAAGGAGTGGATAGGGCCGAAGAAGGTATCGTTAATCAGGACCAGCTCATCGTAGCTGCACACCTGGTCCCATCCGCAGAATGTGGTCATGCCGGCCTGAAAGGCTGCGG
Source organism: Oscillospiraceae bacterium (assembly GCA_020025615.1). Lineage (GTDB taxonomy): Bacteria > Bacillota > Clostridia > Oscillospirales > Oscillospiraceae > Faecousia. Next base: position 2,976 of record JAHHRT010000098.1, read on the forward strand.
CATCCAGGCCCTGATTCTCCCGGAAATAGAGCTCGTCGCAGTTTGCTTTCAGCGTCTCGATTCCCTCGGGGCACACCTCGCAATTGCTGACGATCACAAGCTTTGTAAGATTCCTGCGGAAGCTTTTCAGAAGCTCCACTTCATACCCATCTACGATCCCCTGGGGATCAAAAAACACAAAAATACCCAAACGGGTCTTTGGATTTACCATCGTTTCTTTTTCCTTTCCCGGGGCAATGTCCTTGACGGACAGCCTCAACAACCTACAAACAATATTTTTAATATATCATTTTCCGGTTTGGAAAGCAAGCTGCAAAATCAAAGCACAGATTTTCTCTCACCTTTCCAGCAGTAAAAATCCAATTTTTATTGAGAAATATTCCCATATTCCCCATTCCTGCCATGTATTTTTTTCCATTCTGCGACTTGCTTTTACCCGTCCGCTGTGCTAAAATAGTCCGCGGATATGCCATGTAGCATAGAAGCGGATGCGATTCCGGCAAGGGCCTGTATGGGTGCTGCCTTTCCGCTGGATTGTCCATAAAGTATTATGATATCCAAGCATTTTTCATGATGATCTAAAGGAGACAACTTATGACGAGAGAAGACATGGTTCTTTCAACCCAAAAATTTATACGGTATAAACCGCTGCTTCATGAACTGGTGATGCGGGACCTTCGCGTCAAGTACCGTCGGAGTTTTCTAGGCTACCTTTGGAGCCTTCTGAATCCCCTGCTGATGATGGCGGTTATGTCCGTTGTTTTCTCCTATATGTTCCGGTTTGACATTCCCAACTATCCCCTGCACCTGATCTGCGGTCAAACCATCTGGACGTTCTTCGCCACTGCTACCTCCGAGGCTCTGATTTCTGTCTGGGCCAACGGTGCCTTGATCCGAAAGGTCTATATTCCAAAATATATTTTTCCGTTATCGAGAGTGCTTTCTAACTTCGTTACCCTGATGTTCAGCCTGGCCGCCATTGTCATCGTGATGCTGGTCACCCGGGTTTCCTTCACCTGGAAGCTGCTGCTGACGGTCTACCCCCTGCTTACCCTGATGGTTTTCTCCGTTGGTCTCAGCCTGGTTCTTTCCGCTCTGTCCGTGTACTTCCGGGATGTGGTCCATATGTACAGCGTTGTCACCATGGCCTGGATGTACCTGACACCCATCTTCTACCCCATCTCGGCTCTGCCTCCCCAGTTGGCCACGCTTGTGGAATGGAATCCCATGCATCAGTATGTGGACTGCTTCCGTCAGCTGGTTGTCACTGCAACCATCCCCAGTTCCTTTACTTGGATCTACTGCGCAGTTTCTGCCATTGTGATGCTGGGCATCGGCCTTTTCACCTTCAACAGACTTCAGAAGAATTTCATTCTCTACGTGTAAGGAGATACCTTTTATGGATAACAAGGATAATATCATAGAAGTCGATCATGTTACCATGCGCTTTAACCTGGCGGAGGAAAAGTCCGATTCCCTCAAGGAGTACTTTGTAAAGCTCGCCACCGGAAAGCTTCACTTCAACGAGTTCTATGCGCTGCGTGATGTTTCTTTCAATATTAAGCGGGGCGAATCCGTGGCCCTGATCGGCAAAAACGGCAGCGGCAAGAGCACCCTGCTCAAAACCATCGCCGGTGTCATGTACCCCACCCACGGCTCCGTCAAGGTAAACGGCTCCATCGCCCCCCTGATTGAGCTGGGTGCCGGCTTTGATTTGGAGCTCACTGCCCGGGAAAACATCTATCTGAACGGTGCCATTCTTGGCTTCGGTCGGAAGGAAATGGACAAGCACTTTGAGGACATTGTGGAGTTTTCCGAACTCCAGGAGTTTATTGATGTTCCTGTGAAGAACTTCTCCTCTGGTATGGTGGCCCGTCTGGGCTTCGCCATTGCCACCATCGTGAAGGCCGACATTCTGGTAGTGGATGAAATTCTGGCTGTGGGCGACTTCCGATTCCAGCAGAAGTGCAAAGAACGGATGGCAAAAATGCTGGACGGCGGCACCACCCTGCTGTTCGTCAGTCACAGTAAAGATCAGGTCTTAGAGCTGTGTCAGAAGGCCGCATGGCTGGACGGCGGACACCTGGTTGCCTACGGTGATACCAAAGAGGTCTACCGCCAATACGAAGAAAAGTACAAATAACGATATCAGGGCCGGGCAAAATGCCCGGC
>JAHHRT010000099.1 GCA_020025615.1 Oscillospiraceae bacterium
TTATCTAATCAGGGTCACCACGGTTTCCACATGGGCGCAGCGGGGGAACAGGTCTGCGGCCTGGGCGTTTTTCAGGGCAAAGCCCCGCTCCTTCAGGAGGGCCACGTCACGGGAAAGGGTTGCCGGGTCACAGGACACATAGACAATCCGCCGGGGTGCCATTCGGTCCAAAGCCTCGATGGTATCGGAATTCAAGCCCTTTCTGGGCGGGTCCACCACAATCACATCCGGGCGGATTCCCTGGTTTTCCAGCTCCAAAGCGGCCTTTCCTGCATCTCCGCAGAAGAATTCCGCATTTTGGATGCCGTTTCGCCGGGCGTTGTCCTTGGCATCCTCCACCGCCTGGGGAATCACTTCCACGCCGATGACCCTGCCCGCCGCAGAAGCCATGGCCAGGGTGATGGTGCCCACGCCGCAGTAGAGATCCAGCACCAAATCGTCCTTGGTGATCTCCGCCTGGGTAATGGCGGCCTCATAGAGCCGCTGGGCCTGGTGGTGGTTCACCTGGTAGAAGGACCGGGGAGACAGCCGGAAATTCAGGCCGCAGAGGGTATCCTCAATATAACCCTCGCCATAGAGGGTGATGAACTGATCTCCCAGAATGGCGTTGCCCTTCTTGGTATTGACACCCAGCACCAAAGTGGTAAAGCCGGGAATGTTTTTGAGCCGTGCAATCAGCGCCTGGGCCTTGGGAATCCGGTCCCCATTCACCACCAGGCACACCAGAATCTGCCCGGACACAGCCCCCCGCCGGACATAGATGTGCCGGAGAAGGCCCTTGCCCGTGGTCTCGTCATAGACGCTGACCCGGAACTGATTGACATAATCCATGACCACGTCCTTCACCCGGTCGGTTTCAGGCGGCAGGATCAGGCAGCGTTCATTTTCCACCACCTCATGGGTTCCGGCCTTAAAGAAGCCCGCATAGGCCCGGCCTTTTTTGGCAGCCACGGGATACTGGGCCTTATTTCGGTAATCCTCACAGGTGGGGGCACCCAGAATGGGCATGGTCTCCAGACTTTCCCCGCCGATGCGGTTTAAGCTGCTGCGCACCCGCTCTGCTTTCAGCCGCAGCTCCTCTTCGTAATCCATATGCCAGAAATCACAGCCGCCGCAGAGCTTCGCCACGGGGCACTTCCGGGTCATCCGATGGGGAGAGCGCTCCAAAATCTCCACGATCTTTCCCGCAGCCCAGGTCTTTTGGGCCTTTTCAATCCGCACCCGAACCGTCTCCCCCGCCACAGCGTTGGGGATAAATACCGCACAGCCCTCGATGTGGGCCACGCCCTGCCCCTCGGCAGTGTAGTCGGTCACCTGGGTCTCATAGATCTTATTCTTTTCCAGCATTGCAGTTCCTCCAGACGGCGGGAGCTTATCCGCCTTCTCTTCTAAAGTGTATTTCCCAGGGAAACATCCAGCCCCCGGGTGTTTTTCTTATTTTATCATGGTTTCTTCTATTCGTAAAGAGGATGCTTGTGCAAACTCCCAGGATGTGCTAAAATACCAGAAAACAAGGGAGGCTGCACCATGAATTACACAAACTGCAATCTCTGCCCCCGTCGGTGCGGCGTGGACCGTACTGCCGGAGAAACCGGATTCTGCGGATGCGGAGATACCGCCCTGGTGGCAAAAACCATGATTCACCTTTGGGAGGAACCGGCTCTCGCCGGAAACGGCGGCAGTGGTGCGGTATTCTTCGGCAGCTGCACCCTGGGCTGCAAATACTGCCAGAACCGGGCCATCAGCGGTGCCCCGGTGGGGACCCCCACGGACAGCGACGGTCTGCGAAAAATCTTCCTGGACCTCATCCACCGGGGCGCAGAGAACATCGATCTCGTGACCCCTACCCACTTTCTCCCTACTATTCTCCCAGCCCTCTCCCCCAAGCTTCCTGTCCCCGTGGTCTATAACTGCGGCGGCTATGAGCGGGTGGAGACCCTGCGGGAATTGGACGGCCTGGTGGACATCTACCTGCCGGACATGAAATACGCCAACAACGCCATGGCCCTGGGCCTTTCCGGTGCCGGGGACTATTTTCAGACTGCCGCTGCCGCCATCCGGGAGATGGTGCGTCAGACCGGCCCCGTGTGCTGGGAGGGGGACAAGGTGGTGCGTGGCACCATCATCCGCCATCTCATCCTGCCGGGCCAGGTGGAAAACTCCCTGAAGGTCCTGGACTGGATTGGCGATACCTTCCGGCCCGGAGAGGTTCTGGTCAGTCTCATGCGCCAGTACACCCCCATGGGCGGCCTGCCCGCTCCCTACGACCGCCGAATCACCGACGAGGAATACGACGCGGTTCTCAGCTGGATGTTCCTCAACGACCTGGAGGGCTTTACCCAGGAGGCCGAGGCCGCAGACCAGGGATTTATCCCGGATTTCTGACATTTTAATCTCATAGGAGGTAAACCATATGATTCCAAGAGAAGTATGCCGGCGTGTGCTGGGCAAAGCTGTCTCCACCGGCGCAGACTACGCCGAGATCTTTGCCGAGAACACCGAAAACCACACCATCAGCATGATTGCAAACAAGGTGGAATCCGCCAATGACTCCACCATTGCCGGTGCTGCCATTCGTGTTTACAAGGGACTGCGCTCTGTCATGGCAACCACCATTGACACCAGCGAATCCGGCCTGATCCGCTGTGCCGAAAAGGCCGCCGAGGCCTTGGGCCAGGGCAGTGCCCAAATCGACATTGTTCTGCGGGAGCGGCTCTTTGGAGACATTCACCCCATCCGCATTGTTCCCACCACCGTTTCCAACAAGGAAAAGGCCGAAATCCTGAAGCGGGGCTATTTTGCCGCCAAGGAATACAACGACGCCATTTCTCAGGTTACCGGAACCCTGCTGGACGTGGACCACAAGATTCTCATTGCAAACTCCGAAGGTCTCTACACCCAGGACCGCCAGATTCGCACCCGTATGCGCATCAGCGCCGTGGCTGAGGAAAACGGCGAGACCCAGACCGGCGGCTGTGCCCCCGGACGGAGAATGGGCCTGGAGATGTTCGACGCCATCGACCCCAGAGAAGTGGGCCTTCACGCTGCCAAGCAGGCCATGACCATGGTCAAGGCAGGCTACTGCCCCGCCGGCGTTATGCCCGTTGCCATTGACAACGGCTTCGGCGGTGTCATCTTCCACGAGGCCTGCGGTCACTCTCTGGAGGCCTCTGCCGTTGCCTACAACCAGTCCCAGTTCGCCGGGAAGCTGGGTCAGCAGATTGCCAACCCCAAGGTCACTGCCATTGACGACGGCACCATCCCCGGTGCCTGGGGCTCCATCAACATCGACGACGAGGGCCATCCCGCCCAGCGCAATGTGCTGATTGAGAACGGCATCCTGAAATCCTATATGATCGACAAGTTCAACGGCCGCCGCATGGGCATGGAGTCCACCGGCAACTCCCGCCGGGAGAGCTACGCCTACACCCCCACCTCCCGAATGACCAACACCTACATTGCCCCGGGCAATGACAAGAATGAGGACATCATCGCCTCCATGGAATACGGCCTTTACGCCAAGGAGATGGGCGGCGGCTCCGTAAACCCCGTCACCGGCGAATTTAACTTCGCGGTCAACGAGGGCTATCTGGTGAGAAACGGCAAGATCTGCGAGCCGGTCCGGGGCGCCAGCCTGGTGGGCACCGGCAGTGAGATCCTGCAAAACATCGACATGGTCGGTACCGAACTGGACATGGGCCAGGGTATGTGCGGCTCCTCCAGCGGCAGCATCCCCACCAACGTCGGTCAGCCGATGATCCGGGTTTCCAGCATCACCGTAGGCGGAAGATAAGGAGGACACTATGGATTTTTACGCATTTAGAGATATGGTCGCAGCTCGCTGCCAGGAGCTGGGAATCACCGAATATGAGCTCTACTATGAGACGGAAGCTTCCACCAGCGCAGAAGCCTTCCAGCACGAAATCAACGAATTTTCCGCATCCGAGGGCGGCGGCCTGTGCCTGCGCTGCATCGTAAACGGCAGCATGGGCTATGCCTCCACCCAGTCCCTGGATCCCCAGGAAGCCGCCCATCTGGTGGACCAGGCCGTGGACAACGCTTCCATTCTGGAAACCCAGGAGCCCATCTTCCTGGGTGAGGGCGGTCAGAGCTATGAGCCTCTGAATCGGACAGGCTATGCCCTGCCCACCACCGAGCAGCTCATCGAAACCGTGCTCACCGCCCAGGAGCAGCTCTATGCCGCCGACCCCGCCGTGGTAGACGGCTGCCAGACCCAGGGCCTGTCCCAGCACAGCGAGCTGTACCTCTACAACTCCAAGGGTCTGGACCTCCACTGTGAAAACGACCTGTCCGGCCTGATTTCCGCAGCTGTGGTCAGCAACGGAACCGAAATGGCAAACGACTACCAGATCAAGCTGGGAAGTCTTTCTGAGCTGGACAGCGCCGCTCTGGCTGCCAAGGCCGTCCGCGAGGCCAAGGGCAAGCTGGGCGGAGATGTAGCTCCCACCGGTCAGTATCCTGTGGTCTTTGACAGCGAAGCCATGAGCGACCTGCTGGCTACCTTCTCTGGAATCTTCTCCTCCGAAGCAGCACAGAAGGGCCTGTCCCGGCTGGCAGATGCAGAAGGTACTGTCATCGCCTCCCCGGTGGTCACCCTGGTGGACGACCCCTTCCACCCGGAGAACCCGGTGCCCCGGAACTTCGACGCAGAGGGCACCCCTGCTCACAAGAAGAACATCATTGAGAAGGGCACCCTCAACACCCTGCTCTACAATCTGAAAACCGCCGCAAAGGCCGGAAAGGTCTCCACCGGAAACGCCTCCAAGGCCGGTTATGATGCCCCCGTGGCAATCCGTCCCTTTAGTATGTACCTGGAGGGCGGCAGCATCTCCGAAGAGGAACTGCTGCGCCAGGCCGGAAACGGCGTATATATCCACGCCCTGGGCGGTCTCCATGCCGGCGCCAACCCCATCACCGGCGACTTCTCCCTCCAGTCCTCCGGCTTCCTCATTGAGAACGGCGTGAAGACCAAGGCCGTCAAGTCCTTTACCGTCGCCGGAAACTTCTACCAGCTTCTCAAGGACATTGCCGCAGTGGCAGACAACAGCCGCCTGCCCAATGCCATGGGCCCCACTGCCTTCGGTGCCCCCAGCACCCTGGTTCTGGGTCTCTCCGT